>DASTYM010000001.1:0-6119 GCA_035764995.1 Cyclobacteriaceae bacterium
TTCTTTCTTTTCAAACTCCTTAACTTTAATGAAGGAGTTCTGAGCTTGATGCCTTTTACTTTTTTCAGCTTTGTGAAATCCTTTACTTTTTCTTTATGCTTAAGCCATAGCGGACTGAAAACATCTGCAATGATTTTGAAAGCAAGACAGATGATACCCCCTACTGTGGCTTGCAGCGCATAGTCCAGAAGAAATAAAAGATTTACATTGGCCAGCAGATTAAATGCTGCTCCGAAAAGAAAGGCAATCCCATTGCCCATCCCATGATTTTGATTTATCGCTGTGTTCATGGGTCAAAGATGTAGCGACCCCAAAGTGTAGGTTAACGATTGTTAACGGTAGTGAACAACTGTGTAGCTTTATTAAACTTTGTGAAGGATTATAAAGGAATGTAAACGATTTTGAATGAATGTTCCGTGTGGAACAGAAGTAGGGCGAGCATTACTTTAAAAAGAACAGAATTTAGGTAGCGTGAGTACCTAAATCCGGTAAATTTTAATGAGTTAGTGTCGGAATAAGTTTAAAAAAAGCAGTGAGATTGATCACTGAAATTGATGGCTCTTTAATAGATTATGCTAATAATGATTCTTCTTCAAAAGCGTATTTGAAGTCATCATCAAAGGATTCATTGCAAACCTCTTCAATTGGATTTCCAAAAAGTAAAAATCCTGGAATTGGAAGAGGATCAATACAGCGTTGGTATTCGTTCTTCTTCACGTAATTTTCACGAAGCTCCATGAGCAGACGACCTAATGCATTTGTGCCAATAAGCTTATCGCCTTCTTTTACGGCAGCCCAGACCTTATCTTTTGTAGATAATTCAACAATTGGCTTAGAGCCTGTTTTTAGAAGTATTTGTGAGAATTTTTCCCAATTTTGGGATAGCTTAACCTCTAGGCACCAACGCATTATTTTGAACCGCACATTATCCCAATCTTGGCGGGTATATTTGTGGTGCTTTTTGCTGATCATTTTAGCCGTCATTGGGCTGTCCTGACGTATGATTTCTTCTTGAAGATCAGGAAAAAGTGGGTATCTACAAGCTTGGTATAGGTGCTCAGAAGAAGGGATAATTACACCATTTACATTAATGCTGTACCCACTAGCCATATTCGAAAGACCACCAAATTCCGCTTTGGTACTTCTGAATGTTATTACTTCAGACTCAATATATTGGCGGATGTCCATAGAGAGAAATTTGATTAAATATATAAATTTTTAGCGAGCACCTCTATTTTGCAGTGGAAAAAGTCCGCGCCAGCCGCTGTTCACATTCCACCAAAAAACCAGCGGACAAGTATTAGAAATATTACGCCAAGTAAAAAATAATGTTCCTGTTCCGAATGTCTTATAACTAGGCGAAACATCTCCAAGTGGTCTGTGCTGAAGATATTTTTTTTTTACTTTACTCAAAATGTTAATTCCTTCATTTAAGATAATAGATTCAAATCTATTTCGGTTTTCTGGAGTTGAATAAAAAGTTTCTTTGAGTGGCTTACTTGCTGGTCTGTAGGCCTTGTCTTCGTTATATATGGCTCCATCGTGTAGCTGATGCAAGAATGTCTTTACCAACGATGGTTGATTTTCGATAGGATATGCAAAATTCATTTTTTGATTATTAAACCTTGGATGGTTTTCAATTGCATAATCAAAAAATAAATCCAATCGCTTAGTTATCTCATCGTTATTAAGTTCTTTTTTTAAGCGCCATTTAATATTTTCCCAAGACCAGGTATGGTAGCAGAAGGTGCTAACAATTAGCCGAACTGAATTATTGCTTACACTAGTTAGATTAGAAATTCCATTACTTTCTTGAGATAGCCAAGTTTTTAGATGCGTAAATAAAGTCCGTCCCGTGTTTACTGAATCATCGAAGTATATAAAATTTCGTTTGGTAGACTTACCACAATCAGACAACTTTAGTGAGTAATTATTCTGGAGAATTTCATCAATCAGTGTGAGAATCTCTTTCTGGCTCTTGTTCGGATTCTGCAAATCAAGAAAAACTGTTTCCTTAAGGAATTGAATTGAACTCGCGTATTTATAATGCGTTCTGATCTCTTCAATACGCGCTAATAGTAAAGACTTGGCCCTTAGCTTTGATACATAGATACCTTGATTCAGCAAATGTAAAAACTCACTCAATATGAATTCACGATCCGCATTCTCAAATTGATTAGCCCAATCAATAATACTTTGATTAGTGAGATGAACATCAAGGTCATTCTGGTAATCTCCAATTATTGCTAATATATCAGCCGCAAGTTTCTGCATCTTTCTTTTTTAATTTGATTATTGGACAATCCAGCCTCTAATTTGGCATTAGATGCCCAAAAACTCTCAAAAAGCCCAAAAATTCTGACAAAAATGGGCTATTTTAGCAAAATCCATACTTTTTAATTTACAAACCTCTCATTGTCAGCATAATGTCTACAAAATTTTTCACCAACAGAGAAGATAACAGTCTTTTAAAAAAATTTGAGGGGGTTTTTGCCCACGTTGATAGCATTAAACATTTTGATGCATTGGTGGGCTATTTCAGAGCATCGGGCTATTTCAAGGTTCGGGCTTTCCTCGACAAAATTCCTAAAATCAGAATTTTAGTCGGAATTAATGTTGACATGCTAATCAAAAAATATCATGACAAAGGTCAACTCTACATTGATAACCCAAGCGAAACGAAAGATAATTTTTTAGAAGAAATAATTAAAAACATTCAGGAAGCAGACTACGATGAAACAACGGAGGAAGGAATTATCCAATTCATCAAAGACCTAATTGAGGGGAAGATAGAATTGAGAGCACATCCTAAAAAGAAAATCCATGCTAAGGTCTACATCTTTCGCCCTGTGCCATTCAATGAACACGCACCCTGCGAAGTAATTACTGGTTCATCTAATTTATCTGATTCTGGTTTAGGTGCGCATACAGAATCAAATTATGAGTTTAATGTTAGCCTTCGTGATTATCAAGATGTAAAGTTTGCAACAGAAGAATTTGAAGTGCTTTGGAATGAATCTGTTCCCATACTTCAAGCAGAGGCAAAACGGATAAAAGAACAAACGTATCTCAAAGATGATTTCACGCCTTTCGAGTTGTACATTAGAATGCTCATTGAATATTTCGGCAAGCGTGTGGATTATGATCCATATAATATAGACTTGTTGCTACCTGATAGGTTTATGCGTCTGAAATATCAATCAGATGCTGCCAATCAAGGCTATGCCATTATGATGAAGCATAACGGTTTCATTCTGGCAGATGTCGTGGGTCTGGGTAAGACTATCATCGCTTGTATGGTAATCAAAAAATTCATTTACGAGAATGGAACGCACACCAAAATTTTAATTGTTGTACCCCCAGCACTCGAACCGAATTGGCGAAGAACCACTGACGATTTTCAGATTAAAAATCATTTCGAGTTTATCACGATTGGAAGTCTTCACAAAGTTCAGAATGAAGATGACTATTCTTACTCCAATCCAGACAAGTTCGACTTGATTGTAGTTGATGAGTCTCATAAGTTTCGAAATGATTACACTGGTATGTATCAGGCATTACAGGAAATCTGTAAAATGCCAAGATCACGCCCCGCTGAAAATGGAGATAGTAGAAAGAAAGTAATTCTTATCTCGGCAACTCCATTGAACAATCGTCCTCAAGATATTGAAAACCAACTTTATCTTTTCCAAGATAAAAGAAACAGCACGCTTGAGAATATCAGGAATCTCCAGGACTACTTCAAGCCCCTAAATGAACAGTACAAAAAGTTAGCGGCTGAAAAGAAACTAAACCTTAAAAAACTAAAATCCTTATTCCAGCAGTTGAGAGATGATGTAGTAGAGCCACTGGTTATCAGAAGAACTCGTACTGACATTGAAAACAATCCTGAGTATTTAGAGGATTTGAAAAATCAGAACATAATCTTTCCTCGTGTTGGTGATCCAATTTCAGTCTTTTATAACCTAGATGGTGAGTTAAGCTCCCTATTCTTTGATACAGTTTCACTTATTACAGGTCTGGATGAAGCCGGTGACGAAACCGATGGCTTAGGCTATTATCGATATCGCGCAATTGAGTTTTTAACAAAAGAAGAAGACAAAAAAATCTACGGTAACGTAAAATCAATTTCAGGTCGGTTGAGCGCAATCATGCGTACACTTTTAGTGAAACGTTTGGAAAGTAGCTTCTTTGCTTTTACGCAGTCAATTGCAAGATTCCAAAAAGCAATCAATAACATGATTATCATGTTTGAAAACAACAGAATCTTTATTGCTCCTGACTTAGACATTAATAGTCTTCTTGAAGAGGGATATTCTTACGAACAAATTGAAGAGAGAATAAACGCTAAAGGAGGGAATAACAGGGAGTTTACGTCTGATGCTTTCGAGAAGAAATTCATTGCTTTACTGAAAGAAGATAAAGCAAAAATGGATGAGTTGGTCGAGCGCTGGAGCAGTGTTACCCGCGATCCGAAGTTAGAGAAATTTGCAGAGCAGATTAAAAATGAATTTTTTAAAAAGAAACAAAATCCATTTTCAAAACTGGTAATCTTCTCTGAGTCAAAAGAAACCGCAGAAGAATTATCAGCATATCTAACCGAAAACACATCTTTTAAAATTCTTACCATAAGCGCAGACAATAGAAAAGCGATGGAGACGGTGTTGCGCGATAATTTTGACGCCAATCTTGAATCTGAAAAGTGGAAACATGATTATGATATTATTATAACAACAGAGGTATTAGCAGAAGGCATAAACCTGCATCGAAGCAACGTAATCATTAATTACGATGTGCCCTGGAATGCCACTCGCCTCATGCAACGTATTGGCCGAGTAAATAGAATTGGCTCACATGCCGAACAAATCTATGTGTATAATTTCTATCCATCAGCGCACGGAGATGAACAGATAAATTTGGTTAACAACGCCTTGCGCAAGCTGCAATCATTCCACACTGCATTCGGTGAAGACAATAGAATATTTTCGCTTCTTGAAGAGAAGGGAGAAGGAGCATTGTTTGGAAACAAAATCCAGAAGGAAGAGAGTGAGATACTAAAGTATTTGAATGAGTTACGCGAATTCAAAAAGAAAGACCCCAAGCGCTTTAATGAGATAAGTAAGATACCCAACAAAGCGAGATGTGGACGCATTGCCGAAGCTGGGAAGCAACTTACATTGATGGATGCTGAAACAAATGAAATCAACTACCCGCTTCAAGGCACTTCGGTGACGTATCTTAAGAGCGATAACCATCCTGGTATCTTCTGTCTGGTAACGCCTGATATGAATATTATTGAAATGAACTTCATGCAAGCAGTTAAAATCTATAAAGCCAATGAAGAAGAAAAAGCTGCAACACTTCATACACAACATCACACTCAAACACAAAAAGGACTTGACTATTTCAAATCAGAAAAGAACCAGGAAAACGTGCAGATAATATCACGCAAGAATTTAAGTCCTGCTGAAAATAAAGCAATTACAAACCTGAATTCTATACTCAAGATTGCGCCAACAGAACAAAAGAAAATGGCTTTGCAACGAGCACTCAAACTTGTTAATATGGGCACATATGGATCTAAAGGCTTGCCTAAATCAATAAATGACTTCTTTATTTCCAATCAAAAGTTATTCGCTAATCCAGAGCAATTCATCAATCAGCTCTTTGTAGAAGTATTAGACCGATACGATCTTTCTGCTAATGTTGATGAACCTGTAAAAGAAAATAAAGCCCATCGCGGGATAGTGAATCCGAAAATAGTACTAACCCAAAGTTTCTCATAAAGTATGGCTGCCAATCGTAACCTGCTGCAAGTAGCTCTCCATAAACCTTACGACCGCCTTCTCTTCGCAAAAGAAGTATTGAGTCCAGTGTTTCAAACAGGCTTAAATCTTAACGCAGCACCTGTTCCTGCCAGTGCACAACCAAATAAGTCTGAACAGGCTGTTATTCATACCATTGCTATTTATGGAACGATAACTCTTGATGATGGTACAGAAATAATTTGCTATGAGATCACTCTGCAACCAACTGTAAGGATCGAGCAAAGTAAGGTTGCTATTCAACGGTATGTTAGAAAATTACTAGTAGCAGGTCAAGCTGCATTGGTCAACTTT
>DASTYM010000002.1:0-10150 GCA_035764995.1 Cyclobacteriaceae bacterium
GGTGAGCATAAAATCGAGTTGCTTATACACCACCAGCGTACCGATAATGATGACAATGGATGCGGTAAACTGCGTGGTGACCAGAAGGTTCCTTAGCCATCCTGCACTTGTACCTTTATGCAACGTCCCCTTTAACACATCAACGGGTTGAAAAGCGGATAGTGCAAATGCAGGATATGTGCCTGCCAGGATACCAACGAATATGGCAAGCGCCAATAGCAACAATATTCCTCCATAGTTTGATGTTATGCTGAAGGCAAGCTCTTTACCAACCAACGTTGTGAACATAGTTTTAAGTAACGCTACCAGACCGCAAGCAAGGACAGTGGCTATTACGGAAACGATTACCGATTCAATGATGAACTGTAGAATCAATCCGCCTTTTGTTGATCCGATTACCTTTCTTACGCCAACTTCTTTTGCTCTTAAAGCTGATTGAGCAGTGGCCATATTAACAAAATTGAATATGGCAATGAATAATATAATCAAGGCAACGAGTGCATACACGAAGATGTAGGAAATATTGCCTCCTGGCTCTAACTCCTGAGTACTTGTGGAGTAAAGATGAATGTCTTTAAGCGGGATCAGATAATAGCCGGTACGACCACCAGCTTTTTCCCATTGCGCCATTGTCAACCCTGAATAGTGTTCTATCTCCGGGCCAATGTACTTGTAAACAATCCCTGGCATTTTTGCTTCCAATGTTTTTGCATTAGCATCACTTCTGAGAACAACGTAAGTATGCATATTCTCGCCACCCCCAATCCAGTTGTCGCCATTCCAACTTTTTCCACCGGTACTCAATGAAATCAGCATATCAAATTGAAGGTGTGAATTGGCAGGAACATCGGCTACCACTCCGGTGACTATATAAAAAAAGCGATCATCTTCTTCGACTGTTATCTGTTTTCCAATGGGGTCTTTATCGCCAAAATATTTTTTGGCATACGTCTCTGTCAATACCAGGGATCCCCGATGGACCAACGCGGTCTTCGGATTTCCTTTCAGCAATTTGAAATCGAAGACATCAAAAAAACTCGAATCCACGTATAGAATTCCGTCCTCACTGTAATGTTCTCTTCCTGATCCATCCGTTCCAATGCGCAACGAGCCAATGCGTAGAACACGGGTTGCACAGGCAACTTCGGGATATGTATTTAACATAGTTCTAGCCAACGGTGAATGACTGGTTGCACGGTCACCCGATCCACCGTTTCGATTAGAGAACGTTGTATTGACCCTATAGATGTATGCGGCCTTTGAATGGAAGCTATCATAGCTTATTTCATTGATAACATACAATGAGATCAAAATAAAACATGCGATGCCAATAGCCAGCCCGGAAATGTTGATCAGAAAATAATTCTTATGTTTAAACAAATGTCTCAAGGAAGTGGAGTAAAAATTCTTCAGCATAGCCGTATGGATGAGCGACCTCAAAGTTGTTTTCCTTTTAATGTTTAGGAATTCTTCTCCTGCCATTCGATGGATGTCACCAAATTCGGCCACAGCAATTTTAAAGGCTTCATGTTCGCTATGTCCACTTGCCATGAGATCCTCGATGTGGTCTCTCAGATGCAGTTCTAATTCACGGATTGATCCGTGGTCAAAAGCCCGGTATTTGCTGAACAACCTGAGCCATTGCCATATCTCTTTTTCAAGGTCGAACATGGTTCAACTGTTTACCGGTTTTAATTTCCAGATTGTGTCAAGCACTGAATTTACTTGCTGCCAATGCGCTTTTTCAGCAATTAGTTCTTCTTTACCCCTCGCGGTGATTTCATAGTATTTTCTTGGCCGCCTGGAGTCATCTTCCATCACCCACCTCGATTCAATAAACCCCTCTTTTTCCAGATTGTGGAGCACAGGATAGAGCATACCTTCGGAGTATCTCATCTTGCCCCCAGAGATCTCCTTTATCTTTTTTATGATCAGATATCCATAACTGTTACCCTGCCTGAGGATACCGAGTATAATAAGCTTTGTGGATGCCGCAGTTAAATTTTTAGGTATCACGCTTATAATGAGTATTAATAAACAACGCTTAGATATTCTATATACATAGAATACCAAAGTATACGTGACTCAAGAGTATTTGTTACCTAAGGGTATAAAAATCTTAAATTGAAAGAATTGTGGCTTTCAGGAAGTTGAAAGATATTGAATTGAAGAGGGATTGATGACAATAAATTTTCAGGCTCTGGCCCAGAGACCTTTGAGATGGTGTTTTTGAAAAATGGTCAAAAGATTGTTGGGTTTGAAATTTCAAAATTTTGGAGTGAAAAACGTTAGATTCGAGAAGAAGAAATAGAGCATAGTAGCCAGAAATCCTCAATGAAATTGGTCCGACTTTTATCGGTCACCGCTACAAAACCCAACAATGTTCTGAACCTTTAATTTCTGATAAGAATATCACCTCATTAAAATACAATTCCGTTGTTGATTGCGTTGTTTACTTACCCCCCAACTCAGTATGCTCTGTAGAAAATTGGATCTCCCCAGTTTAGCAATAGCAACTTCATTATTATTGATTTCCATTGATGGTTCAACACAAACATATCTAGGGATTACGGCAGATTTCGGGAATCCAATCAGTTATACGTCTGCTACAGGCGAGGCATACTTTAAAAGATCAATTTCTGTTTCTGGAAGCATAAATCTTATTAAGCAAGAACCCATGCGCAACGAATGGTTTTTTCGATACGGCATGGCTGCAGGCGTACTCGGCTACAATGTTAAAGTATTATTAAAAGATACTCTCAATCAAACAGGCTCATATCCTCCAGACGCTTTTTTTGACTACACAAATTTGTATGTGAGCGTTCCATGGGCGATTGGGAAGAAATTTATGATTAAGGAAAAAAATGTAATAATTTTTTTTGGCGGTGGCGCTTCCTATTACATCAATTTATTTCCAGGCGGAGTTTCAGGAAGTGTAGCGGTTGAGAATAATAATTCATTTGAAAGTCTTTTTGATTATAATATTGTTCCCGCCAACAATACGCTATTTGCTTTTGCTGAGTTATCCTGTCAAGTTGAACTGAGTCAAAGAATTTCGATCGGAATACTGTATCGACAACATTTCAAAGCGGCTTTGGAAGGCACCTATAACTTCTATCATGTTGACAATCCTTCAAAATGGCACATTGTCTGTTACGCAAAAAGCTCTGAGTATTCTATTTATGGTAAGAGTGGGAAAACTAATTCCTGACAACTAAACAGCGACAGAAGCCCCTGCGGAATAAAGTCATTACCTGCCCTCTACAAAAATCGTAATCACCTGATAGGTCTCCCCTAGCAGACCCATGAAGGTAAGCACTACCCCAAGGGAACCAATAGCATGGCCTTCAGAAAAGTGATTGAGCCAGGATATAAAATCACTCATCAGGATAAACAAAAAACCAAGCACAAAAAGAATAATAATCGGGAACGATGCCCAAATCACAGCCAGCTTAATTTCCTCCCACTCAGGGGGGACAATTTTATCAAAGAACCCAGCTAAATAGGGAATCTCAATAAAGAATACCACGGTAATAAAACAGGTGATGAGCGCTGAGAATAAATTATTCTTGAGTAGCCTGGTTGCAATACCTTTGATCTGGGCTTCTCCTTCCACGATTCTCTCCTCGATCCGGGTTGCCAGAGGCTTATACCGAATTTCAATATAGGCCAAGGTTATCCCAATGACCTCCAGGAACATTGAGATAAACTGGATATAATTCGATGCTGTTTGATTAAAGAAAATCAATTCAAGTTTCAGTTAGGGGTTACAAGTAAGCCAACTATGTAACGGTTATCAGGGACTATGCAAATAAAGAATTTTTGTAATGAGATACTAATTATTGACCCATGATTTAAGACGGTTATGAAGGCCTGATGAGTTGAAGGGAGTCTAAAATTTAATGCGAATACTATGCTCTTCAACATTCAATTAAAAATTTTATTTACCTTGAGTTATTCAGCGAGTAGATTATGAATTACCCCTTCATTGTCCTGGTTGTTTGTTCTCTTTTTTTGTATTCCTGCACTTCCACCGGTGTACTCCCCAAATACGAACTCGGGAGCGACTACTATACCTTTAGTCAGCGTAATGCTAAACCTCAAAAAGTTTTTGTTGAGGTTGATACCGACAGCATTAAAATAGTTCCTGTTGATAAAAGTCCACTACAGATTGATCCAACTAAGGACAAATTATTCACCAGGCCAAGTTTTGATGCAGACATTATGGTTACGCTTTTTAAGTATAGGACTGCCACCGGAAACTTACCTCGTCAACTTACTACGGATTTTAGCGGCAACCTTTTTCTTGGATATCGGCTCGATCGTTTTCGGGTGCATTCAATTAAGACTCCCACTGGCAGAGTCAAAAAAATCCAGCACAAAGCCATCTGTATCGGAGGATTCGGGGGGTTGGGTTCAACCCAGGTAACACCCTGGACAACCAACCAAGGCACCACGGATGAGTACAACGGTCTGGTTTTAAGTCGTGGATTGGCGTTGATGTTTGGTATCGGTAAAATTACTGTTGGTTTAGGCTTGGGCAGGGATTATCTAACAGATCGTGATAAAGACATCTGGATCTATCAGAATAAGACCTGGTATGGAATGACCTTTAGCATCAATTTAAACTGATAGGTGGATATAAATCTCAATCTCCTTCTACAAGCGGTATTGTCCAGGTAACTCAATAATTGTTAATTGCAGATCGTTACATATTGTATGGTAAGCTGGTATCGCGGATTTGGTATAACAGAGATCGTCTTTCTTGCAGCATTTGCTGCACTTTACGCAGTTTATCTATGGCGCGTTATCCGCATAGCCCGTTCACTGAAGACCTCTTTCATGAATATTTTTATCAAGATCTTCTTTAGAACAGCTGTTTTCTTACTTCTTATCATTTCATTGTTGGGACCTTCTTTTGGGGAATCGAAAAAAGAAGTAAAGTCTGTAGGCAAAGATATCATGATCTGTGTTGACCTTTCTAAATCTATGGATGCGATTGACATTGCACCCACCCGATTGGAGAAAATCAAACACGAAATGAAAAAGATTGTTGCTGAATTCAACTCCGATCGATTGGGTGTGATTATTTTTTCTGGTGAAGCCTTTGTACAATGCCCGTTAACCTACGATCAGGCTGCCTTGAATCTTTTCATTGAAACGATGAATACCGGGTTAGTGCCATCTTCTGGTACAGACTTTGCGCCACCCCTCCGCATGGCCATTGAGAAGATGGAGCAGGACAATAATCGCGCTAAAGCGAAATCAAAAATTATTATTCTGATCAGTGATGGTGAGGATTTTGGTGATGAAACCAATGAAGTAGTTCAGGAAATTGAAAACGAAGGTGTTAAGGTTTTCACACTGGGAATTGGTACTGACAAAGGCGGTCAAATTCGATCAGGCTCAACCTATAAAACAGATAAACAAGGAAACGTTGTGGTAAGTAAATTGAACGCTACTTCCTTAAAATCGTTAGCCGATCAAACAGATGGTAAGTATTTCGAAATTAACGGAACCAGAAACGATGTTTCACGGTTAATCAATACAATCAGCAAAATTGAAGGAGAACTGATGGATGCCCGTTTTGTAGATGTTACTGCCAATAAATACTACTACTTTCTGACAGCTGCTCTTATTCTGTTAGCCCTTGACGTACTCATTAATGTTAAAACCTTGAGAATATGAAGGGGTTTGCTACACTTATTTTTCTGCTGGCAATACTGATTGATCCTACTAAAATTGGTAAGATCAATGCATTAAAATCGGAAGCAAAAAAAGCCTACCTCTCGGGAGATTTCAAGACTGCCGTTGAAAAATACCGTTACCTGGTTGATTCACTACACGTACAGGAGGATGAAGTCCTTTTGAATCTCGCCAATGCATACTTTCAGCTGAATGACACAACCAATGCTGCCAATCAATATCAGTCGCTGACACAAAGCAGCAAAAACCAACTTCGTTCGAAAGCTGAGCAACAACTGGGTGTGATGGCCAACCGGTCGGGAAAATTTGAAGAAGCACTGAGTCATTTCAAGCAGGCTATCAAGAGTGATCAAGCAAATAAAGACGCGCGCTATAATTATGAAATGGTGAAGAAGAAATTAGAAGAGGAGAAGAAAAAACAACAACAGCAGCAGGATCAGAATAAGGAGCAAAACCAAGATCAGGAGAATAAGGATCAGCAAAAGAAAGATCAGCAAGACAAACAGGATCAGAAAAAAGACCAGCAAAATAAAGACGAGCAAAATAAAGATCAGCAGGAAAAAGAAGACGAAAAGAAAGAGAACGAGCAAAAGAAAAAGGAGCAGCAGGAACAAGACAAAGACCAGAAAGAAAATCAAGAGAAAAAAGACATCCCTCCTTCTGTGAAAGAGAAGCTGCAACAGATGCAGATGAGCGAGCAGAAAGCTAAAATGATTCTTGAGGCAATGAAGAATCAGGAGATACAATACTTGCAACAGAATAAACGCAAAGCTACCAAGCCCAAAGATCGTGGTAAGCCGGATTGGTAATAAAAGTATTTAGTCGTTAGTATTGAGTATTGAGACAATACTATGCAAATACTTACCGTTCAATCTCAATACTAAATACTCAGTACTAAGGACTATATTTACAACATGAAAGAAGTATACATCATCTCTGCTGTTCGAACACCTATTGGTAGCTTCGGAGGAAGTTTAAGTTCATTGTCGGCAACGAAATTGGGTTCAATCGCCTATAAGGGTGCCCTGGATAAAGCTGGTGTTGACCCAAAACTTGTTCAGGAAGTATTCGTGGGCAATGTGATTTCATCAGGGCTCGCGCAAGCCCCGGCCACTCAGGTCGCAGTAGGTGCCGGTTTAGGCTACAATATTCCCTGCACGCTCGTTAACAAGGTTTGCGCTTCAGGTATGAAAGCCACCATGTTGGGCGCGCAATCGATCATGCTCGGACAAAATGATGTTGTGCTCACAGGGGGGATGGAGAGTATGAGTAACATTCCATATTACCTCATGAAGGCCCGTTACGGATACAAATACGGAAATGGCGAACTAATTGACGGACTTACATTTGATGGCTTGACCGATGTGTACAACCGTTGTGCGATGGGTGTGTGTGCCGACAATACTGCTAAAGAAATGAATATCTCACGTCAGGATCAGGATGCCTATGCAATTAATTCTTATAAGCGTTCAGCTGCAGCTTGGGCTGCCGGGAAATTCAAGGATGAAATTGTGGGTGTTGAAATTACTGATCGCAAAGGCAACATAACCATCTTTGCAGAAGATGAAGAATATAAAAATGTAAGTTTCGATAAGATTCCAGGATTAAAACCTGCATTCACAAAAGAAGGAACAGTAACTGCAGCAAACGCATCTACCATCAATGACGGAGCTTCTGCCCTGCTTTTGATGAGTAAAGAGAAAGCAAAAGAACTTGGATTAAAACCAATCGCTAAGATTCTTGGCTTTGGTGATGCGGCTCAGGATCCAATGTGGTTTACCACTGCACCTTCATTAGCTATTCCAAAAGCATTGAAGCACGCAGGCGTTGATCAGAAGAACGTTGGTTATTATGAAATAAATGAAGCTTTCTCTGCAGTAGCCATCGCGAATAATATAAAGCTTGGCCTGAATCCTGAAAAAGTAAACGTGAATGGCGGGGCTGTTGCTTTAGGCCATCCCCTTGGCTCTTCAGGAGCACGAATTATCGGAACACTGATAAACGTGTTAAAACAAAATAATTCTACGATCGGGGTAGCCGGTATTTGCAACGGTGGCGGAGGAGCATCTGCCATTGTTATTGAGAATCTGTAGTTGGGATTAAGAAATCTTAATTCAGATTAGCACACAACAAATCGAAATAGCCTTGCGTTGATAGCAAGGCTATTTGTATTTTTCATCTATGAAACCTGCTCTTTTCCTCCTTCTTTCCATCAGCCTGGCGACCCAAGCCCAACGGGAAATCAAAACATTTTACGATCCGGGAAGAGAACACATTCAGGAAATTTATACAGTCGCGAATGATGACAACGAAAAGCTCATTGGTAAATACCAAAAGTATTTTGAAAATGGTGCATTGGCGGTTGAAGGAAATTTCAATAACGGAAAGAAATCGGGGCTATTTACAGAATACCACGAAACGGGAAAACTTTCCCGCAAAATGGTTTACGTAAATGGTATGCGTCATGGCGCTGTAGAGGTATTCGATGAAACAGGTCGACAAGTTCAAAAAGCATTTTATCAAAATGATTTATTAGTCGATAGCGTGCAGTCGTTTTATGACACTGGTATTATCAAAAGCGAATCGGTATTCAAAAAAGGAAAACCAGAAGGCGTGGTTCGCGAGTATTTCACTACCGGTAATCTGAAAAAAGAAATTACTTATGCACATGGAAAGCCTAATGGCATAACCCGCACTTTCTACGAAACAGGCAAGGTTGAAACAGAATGCAATTATAAAGACGGAATCATGACGGGTTACTACAAAACCTTTTATGATAACGGTCAGCTCGAAACCGTTTCAACGATGAAGGAGGGTTCGAAAAACGGACAATTCAAAAATTATGATCGCGATGGTCATCTTGTTTTAGAAGGAAACTTCATGAATGGCAGACTTCATGGTGACAACACCGGATACTATGCCAACGGAAATATTAAACATCGTTTTAAATATGATGAAGGAAACAAAACCGGAACCGGCTTAATCTATCATGCTAACGGAGTTTTAAAAATCAGGGAACAATTTGCATTGAATGGTTTAGACTGGATTGTAGAAGAGTTTTCAGATACCGATAAAAAAGTATCCAAAAAAGAATATCGCAATAAGATACCTACCGGCACTTGGTTGTTTTATTATGAGGATGGAAAGACCGAGAAAGTAAAGGAAAGCTATGAAAACGGAAAACTAACCGGTATGCGGTACGAGTATTTCTCTAACGGGAAAGTATCAAAAGAAGAAACTTACAAATTCAACATGCTGAACGGGCCCTTTAAGACTTACTATGAAAATGGCAGTGTAGAGGCAGCGGGGGAATGCAAATCATCACGCAGGCATGGAATATTTACAGCTTACTATCAAAACGGAAAAATCAAAGAACAAGGCGAGTACATTGCCGACCGCAAGCACAAAGAGTGGAAGGAATTTGATGAACAGGGTAACCTGACGAAAACGTTTGTTTTTAAGGCGGGTATTTTAGTGAAGACCCCTGAGGATAAATAGTCATTAGTCATTAGTCATTAGTCATTAGTCATTAATGATTAATAATTAAGGTCAGAAAATTACTCTATGGACTATGGACTGCTATCTTTGCACCTTGACCACTACGTATGCAGGCAATCAAGGAAACGAACTTCAAGTTCACTGGCCAGACTGGATTTTATAAAGGGAAAGTTCGTGATGTGTATTACTTCGGTAACATCATGGCCATGGTGGCAACCGATAGAATCTCTGCTTTCGATGTTATTCTTCCAAGGGCAATCCCAGATAAGGGTCGCGTACTGAATCAAATTGCAGCTATCAACCTTCAGGCGACAAAAGATTTAGTCCCAAATTGGGTGATTAGCACTCCCGACCCTAACGTGACCATCGGTTTCAAATGCGATACCTATCCGGTCGAGATGGTTGTTCGCGGATACCTGGCCGGTCATGCATGGCGTGAATATAAGTCAGGTAAAAGATCAGTGTGTGGAGTCCCTCTTCCCGATGGTCTCAACGAAAATGATAAACTCCCCCAACCGATTATCACTCCGACTACCAAAGCACATGTAGGTCATGACGAAGATATCTCCCGCGAAGAAATTTTAAGGCGCGGATTGGTTTCGGAAAGCGAATATTCGACACTCGAAAACTATACGTTGAAGTTGTTTAAAAAGGGAAGTGAATTGGCTGCCAAACGAAATCTGATTTTAGTTGACACAAAATATGAATTCGGGAAAAATAGCGGCAAAATCTACTTGATCGATGAAGTACACACACCCGATTCGTCACGATACTTTTATGCCGATGGATACGAGGAACGCCAACGAAAAGGCGAGGCACAAAAGCAACTATCGAAAGAATTTGTGCGGCAATGGTTGATTGAAAACGGATTTCAGGGCAAGGATGGACAACGTGTTCCCGAAATGACCGACCCGATTGTTCAATCCATTTCCGACCGTTATAAAGA
>DASTYM010000003.1:0-10192 GCA_035764995.1 Cyclobacteriaceae bacterium
GAATTCACTCCATATTTTAATTACGACCAAATTTGTGTCACAAAAAAGTATTTTGTTGGCGTGCGCAGCAAGCTGATCCTCCAGCAAGAGTTGTGCTTCTGCAATTTTAACAAGGTCACTTTTTTCGTAAGGGCGGTTTAATCCATCGATGTAATTCCGGGCAAATTCGGGCACCCAGTTCGTGTGGTAATGATCTGCAAGAAATCGAGACAAATCGGTTTTGCCTGTACACTCGGGACCTACAATGGCAATTCGATTTACCCCAGTACCTTTTCCGGCATTCATGGGCCTAAAATGCGCATATTTCTTTAGAATTCGTCCTTTAGGAAGGATAATCTTAAAAGTAGGCAGTAGGCAAAACGCAGTAGGCAACCATCTTGAAAGTAGGCAGTAGGCAAAACGCGGTAGACAATCATTTGTAATTGCCTATTGCCCTTTGCATACTGCCTACTACTAAAATAAATACCTCACAAACGCCTCGATGGCCTCGTACTCTGCTAAACCTAATTGATTATAAGCCTGGGCGGTCGCGTGATTACGATCTTCTGCACGCACCCAAAATTCACGCGCATCATTTCCTGGAAACAGCGCGCTGTCTTTTTGTGACTGGTGTTTAAAAATTGCTTTACGCTTCTTGAACAATTCATCGGGGCTTAGGGGCACTGCCATTTCTATTTGATCGATGTCCCACTCCTGCCACGCACCACGGTAAAGCCACAAGAAGCAGTCTTTTGCCCAGGGTTTTTTCTTCAGACGCTCCATAGCCTGGAAGATTGCACTTAAGCAAACACGGTGCGTTCCATGAGGATCTGAAAGATCTCCCGCTGCGTAAATTTGATGTGGTCTAATTTCATCAAGCAGGTCTACAATGATCTTAATGTCTTTTTCACCGAGCGGTTTCTTTTTTACAAGTCCTGTTTCATAAAAAGGCATATCCAGGAAGTGAATGTTTTTATCCGGAATTCCCACGTAGCGACACCCTGCCTTCGCTTCACCTCTGCGAATCAATCCTTTAATCGCCATCACTTCCGGACTGTCAATTTCACCGGGAGTCTTTTTCTTTAATGACTGAACAACTTTCTTGAAGAGTTTTTCGCTTTCGGATTTGTTCAAAGAATACTGCGTGTTAAAATCTGTCACGAAATCCGTAAAGCGAACCACATCATCGTCAAACACCGCGATGTTTCCGGAAGTCTGATAGGCAACATGCACATCATGTCCCTGATCAACCAGGCGTATGAACGTTCCGCCCATCGATATAACATCGTCATCCGGATGTGGAGAAAAGATAACGACACGTTTCGGAAATGGCTTGGCGCGTTCCGGTCTGTATGTGTCATCTTCTTTTGGTTTGCCACCCGGCCAACCTGTTATGGTGTGCTGCAATTCATTGAATACTTTGATGTTGACTTTGTAAGCCGAGCCCCACTCGGTAATGATATCACCCATGCCATGCTCGGCATAATCGTTATTGGTAAGCTTTAGAATTGGCTTGTTTAACGTCTGGCACAACCACACTACTGCTTTCCGGATAAGTTTATCATCCCAATCCTCAACGGTATCTAATAACCACGGAGTTTTGATACTGGTGAGTTGCGAAGACGATGCTTCGTCTAACACCACAGTGGCATTACTGTGGTTCTGCAAAAACGTGGATGGAATTTGGTCAGTAACCGGTCCTTCAACCGCCTTTTGAATGATGTTTGCTTTTCCTTCACCCCAGGCAAGCATGATAATTCTTTTTGCTTTGAGGATGGTGCCAACGCCCATGGTAATCGCTTTTCTGGGAACGTTTTCCTCGCCAAAAAAATCGCTCGCAGCGTCACGAATCGTCACCTGGTCAAGAGTAATCAAGCGTGTTACGGATTTTTCGGATGAACCAGGTTCGTTGAAGCCGATGTGGCCTGTTCTGCCAATACCCAGCAGTTGAATGTCTATTCCACCCAACGATTCGATTTTCTTGTCGTAGTTCCGGCAATAATCTTGAATTTTTTCTTTGGAAAGCGTTCCGTCCGGTATGTGAATATTTTTTTTAGGGATGTCGAGATGATCAAACAAGTGTTCTCGCATGAATCGAACATAACTTTGAAAGGAGCCGGGCTCCATAGGATAATATTCATCCAGGTTAAAAGTGTACACGTGTTTGAAACTGAGTTTCTCCCGCTCGTGGATTTTAATTAATTCAGCGTATACGCGGGTTGGAGTAGACCCGG
The DNA here is from genome assembly GCA_035764995.1 of Cyclobacteriaceae bacterium. Classification (GTDB taxonomy): domain Bacteria; phylum Bacteroidota; class Bacteroidia; order Cytophagales; family Cyclobacteriaceae; genus UBA2336. The sequence goes on from DASTYM010000003.1 coordinate 2,214, forward strand.
TGGCTAATCCCAGCACACAAGGCCTTCCTTCTAACTGACGGATTTTAATCAGGGATGCAATTTCCTTCGCTGCAAAAACAGAACCTTCTTCTGAAGAGCTAAAAATTTTAACTGGAATTTTCTCAGGACTTAGTTGGGATTGACTCATGGTATACAATAAAATTGATTATAAAATTTCTAAACCTTGCTTGCGGAACGGTTCTAAAAATGGATCGTGTGGTTTGAGCTCCGTAATCAGTGTATGGATGCCCTGTGTTTCACAAACCTTGTAACGTTGAACAGAATTCATTTTTTCTGAGATGGTTAATGAAACAATTTTTCTTGAAGCCGCGATCATCGCTTTTTTTAGTTGAACCACTTCCCAATCTATTTCTGTAAGACCATAGTCCGCATCCAGATGACCCGTACCCAGAAAGCAAACATCTGCTTTCAATTGCGAAAGCGCCTGTACCGTTTCTGCACCAAGCGATATCTGTGCCTCTTTAGAGAGACGGCCTCCGATAAAAATGGTTTCGATTGTGGGATGCTCCAACAATTGCATCGCTACGGGTAAACTCAAAGTAAAAACAGTTGCTTGAAAATCCTGTGGAAGCAAACGAGCCAGTTCAAGATTCGTAGTTCCACCGCTCATGAGAATTACCTGGCCTTCTTTGAGAAGGGCGTGCGCCTTTTGAGCAATAATGGATTTACTTTCGTGAGCGTAGATTTCCTGTTCCCGGTAGTGATAAAGGTGGAAGGAGTTCGAAATAGCTCCACCATGCACCTTTTTTACCTGGCCATGCTTATCAAGGTATTTAAGGTCTCGCCTGACCGTGTCTTCCGATACCGCCAATTTTATTGCCAGGTCGGTAAGGAGCACTCGGTTGCGCATCTTTACCTCGTTCATAATAAAGTTTCGTCTCTCTTCTTTTAGCATGGATTTTTAGGGATTTAGCTGCTAATCAGGTTGACCTTGAAAAAATAAAATTGCGTATTTCAGTGTAATTCCGGTAAAAAGTTGCAAATTCAGAACGCTTTTTGCAACTTTTTGCAAGATTTTTTCCAATTATAGCAAGAAACACAGATTTTAAACTATTACTAACTAAAACCATTTCTGCCTATGACAATTCGAGAGTTCTACCAAAAACCACGACAGGGGCTAGTGAAAGAGAATCGGAGGTTGCAGCCTTTACGCGTGCTATTCGTTACGATTTTTGTTTGCAGCCTGCTGGCTTTTCAGGCTGAAGCACAAGAGCGGACCGTTACCGGAAAAGTGACTTCTTCAAGTGACAATTCACCGTTACCGGGTGTAAATGTTCTGATCAAGGGAACCAACAAAGGAACCGTCACTGACAGTGATGGGAATTTTTCAATCACTGCCCAATCAACGGATATTTTGGTCGTCAGCTTTATTGGCTTTGAAACCTTCGAGCAGACAGTAGGCAGCGCCACTGAAATTTCAATTAGCCTGACAGAAAGCGTTGAAAGTTTACAGGAGGTAGTAATTGTCGGATATGGAAACCAGAAGAAAACAAATCTTACCGGAGCCGTTGCTTCTGTTGATACAAAGGTATTGGATTCAAGGCCCATTACCGATGCCGGACGAGGTCTTCAGGGCGTAACACCTGGTTTAAATATTGTTATTCCCAGCGGTGAAGTTGGATCAGATCCGCTGATCAGAATCAGGGGACAGCTTGGTTCAACACAAGGAGGTGCTTCTCCTCTCATTCTATTGGATAACGTAGAGATTCCTTCTCTGCAACTCGTAAACCCGAATGATATTGAATCAATTTCTGTATTGAAAGATGCTGCCTCCGCTTCCATCTATGGAGCTAAAGCCGCCTTTGGTGTGATATTAATCACCTCTAAAAAGGGAGCGAAGAAAGAGGGTGTAACGTTTAGTTATTCAGGAAATCTTTCGTTCCAGAATATTTCAAAGAAAATGGAAATGGCCGGACTTGAAGGTATGGAATATTCGCTTCTAGCCGTTGAGCGGACAGGTGGTACGTCTACTGGTGCGTTCTGGGCTGTTACTCGCGAGGGTTATGATAAAGCCGTTGCATGGCAACAAAATTATGGCAACTCTGTTAAGCCCAACGATCCTATGCTTTATGGACGCGATTGGTACGTAAATGCATCCAATCAAAAAATTGGTTTGAGAATGTACGATCCGTATGATTATATGATTAACGAGTGGGCACCTACCCACATGCATAATTTCTCTGTAAACGGATTAAGCGGAAAAACTAATTACAGTGTTGGCTTCGGTTTCCTGGATCAGACCGGTATGGTCAAGCCTGCCAAAGATGATAGTTTTAATCGATACAATGGATCTGTTCAAGTTGGTACCGAGGTAAACGACTGGTTCAAAATTAATGTCGGAGCACTTTATTCGAAACGAACAAAAAATTATCCGTATGCAACCAACTCGACTACTGCCGACCCTTGGTTGTACATGTATCGCTGGGCAGCCACTTATCCAATGACAACGGAAGATGGTAACCCCATCAGGAGCCCAATATCGGAATATGCAGCAGCGAATACTGCTGTCACAGATATAAATTATTCGAACTTCAATGGTGGTTTTACGATTACACCAATGAAACAATGGATCATCAAATTTGACTACACATTCGCCAACGAAGATTTTACCAACAGGAGACCCGGTACTCGCTTTACCGCTGGAGATTCCTGGAGTGCAGCAGTTGCCAAATTCGATGAGAATGGTAACAGAATTTATATGAATGATGCTGGCGAGGTAGTGGCCTCTACTGACCCTGGAGCAATGCCTGCTTACAAATTGAATTATACAACGTATACAGCTGCCGGTTCTAACCCTGATCATATGTATCAGTATGGAATGAACAATCAGCGCAATACAATAAACGCGTATACCACTTACGATCTGTCCATTAACGAGAGACAAAACTTCAAGTTCATGTTGGGTATGAACCGTGTTGGATATAAGGCATCCTCGCACGAGTTGCAGGTTGCTCAATTGGTTAACTATGAAAATCCTCAGTTCGGGTTTGCGACTGGAACTATTTCTACACCAGGCTACTATACTTCATCAACGGTGTATGGTGCATTACCAGGCGTAGGAGCTGGTGGCGGTGAATATTGGGATTCTCAATTAGGTTTCTTTGGTCGTGTTAACTACAACTTCAGCGAGAAGTATTTATTGGAAGCCAATCTCAGGTATGATGGAACTTCAAAATTTCCAACTGACCTGCAGTGGCGTTGGTTCCCTTCATTCTCAGCGGGCTGGCGTATCAATGAAGAGCCTTGGATGAATTTTGCCAGCTCACTTGTTGATGAGTTAAAGCTTCGTGCATCATGGGGTACGATTGGTGATCAATCAGTGCCGAACAACTTGTATGTTCCTACCATGACAGGTTCATTCAGTAACTTCATCATCGGAGGTGCAAGACTTTATCAATTTGGAACACCACCAGCTGTTTCTCAATCGGTAAGCTGGCAAAATATCACCACGCTTGACTTGGGTACCGATGTGCGTTTAATGAATGGAGCGTTAGGACTTGCATTCGACTGGTTCCAGCGCGACACACAGGATATGATTGTTCCTCAGGAAGGAATACCTGTAACCTTTGGTACCGGAGCGCCTCAAAGCAACTTTGGTTCACTGAGAACAAAGGGTATTGAACTTCAACTTGATTACACACATGTGTTTGGCAATGGATTGCGTTTGAATTTTGTTGGAACGTTTGCTGACGCTAAAACAAAAATTACCGAGTACGGTTCAACGCAGAGTATCGACAATTTTTACGTAGGAAAAACCTATGGTGAAATTTGGGGATATGAAACAGATCGTTTGTATCAGGAATCAGATTTTGTTTATGATGGAAGTGGCAACCTCGTGACTACAGTTGTTAATGGCGTTACCATAAATCAACTGGCTGATGACGCAGGGGCTACGCAGGAAAGACTTCAGGCAGGAAACTTCCGGTTTGGTCCTGGCGATGTGAAATTCAAAGACCTGAACGGTGATGGGGTGATCAACGATGGTTCCAGATTAACTGGTGATCATGGTGACTTGAAAGTGATCGGTAACTCAACTCCACGCTACGAATATAGCTTCCGCGTGAATGCAGACTGGAGAGGATTTGATTTCGGAATATTCTTCCAGGGCATTGGAAAGAGAGACATTTGGGGAGAAGGCTTCCTGGCAATTCCTGGATTTCAATCATCAGACGGAGCCATGCCAGCTGTAATTGCTGAAGACTTCTGGCGTCCGGATCGCACCGATGCATTCTATCCAAGACCATACAACATGGCCGGTAGCAGCACTACGTTGAACATGCAGCGTCAAACCAGATACTTGCTCAACATGGCTTATCTGAGAATCAAGAACATCACGTTAGGCTATACCTTGCCAACAGCGTTGATTCAGAAAGCTCGTTTAACTAAAGTTCGGGTGTACACATCGTTGGAGAACTTCGTTACTTGGGATCACCTCGGGGGTCTTCCAATTGATCCGGAAGTTATTTCAGGGTATTCTATGTGGAATACTACGAATTACAATTTAGGACGGACTGGAGTTGGAGTTCCTGCTTACAAGAGTGTGTCGTTCGGACTTCAAGTTGGTTTTTAAACATTACGAATTATGAAAAAATATTCAATTATACTGTTGTTGATCTCGTTCGTTCTGGGCAGCTGTGAAGATTTTCTTGACAGGAAACCATTATCACAAATGGACGATGGAAACTACTGGACAAATGAGAACAGCCTCAGGCTATTTGCCAACGGTTTTTACACCAACTATTTTGTTGGTTATAATAGTGCCTTTGGTGTGGAATATGCACCACTACGCGGATTTACTTTTTGTGATGATTTTGCTTCAATAGGAAAGCAAACAAACTTTGAAGCTCAGGCGCCAGCTTCCCGTGCCGCGACCGGTGAGGGCATCTCAATGATGACAACATACTGGGGTCCGACTTGGAATTTCTCTTGGGTGCGAAAGTCGAATTTAATGCTGGAGAAAGTTGAAGAGATGAAGACTGGTAAAATCGATGATGCAGCCTACAAGCATTGGAGCGCTGTGGCGAGATTTTTCAGAGGATACGAGTATAGCCGCCTGGTAAGTACTTACGGTGACGTTCCCTATTTCGATCACGTGGTTGGCGATGATGAACTTGCGGAGTTGTATAAAGACAGAGACCCCCGAACGCTTGTCATGGATAATGTGTATGATGATTTCAATTACGTTTTGGATAACATGCGCTTGTCTGACGGAGCCGCGCAGTATCTGAACAGATACATTGCAGCAGGTTTCATTTCTCGATTCATGTTGTTTGAAGGTACGTGGCAGAAATATCACGTGGGTGACAATACGAAGGCCAAGCAATACCTCGACCTGGCAGTGAAGGCAGCAGACCTCGTTATCGCCTCGAACAAATGGAATTTCAACAGTGATTTTCGTGCACTGTTTGGATCAGACAATTTGAGTTCAAATACAGAAGTGCTTTTGTACAGAACATATGATGCAGCCCTCACTGTAACGCATGCCATTGCGTCTTATTCTAATATTACGGAAGCCCAAAGCCCTGCAGCAAATTTGAGTTTGATAAAGTCTTTCATTGCAACAGATGGAAAGCCATACAAATTGTCGGCTGTGCCTAACGCCACTGCGTTGGACCATGCAAACTTGATTAAGACCCGTGACCCTCGCTTTGAAGCTACTTTTTGGGACGTACCCAGGACGCAGGCGAACACCATGATGTATACTGAGAAATTTATTGACAGGGTAGGGCCAACCTTTGCCGGTTCAACGTATCCGCCTCAATATGGCTCAAGTACGAACACCAACGATGCACCTGTGATGCGTCTTGGAGAAGTTGTGCTGAACTGGATTGAAGCCAAAGCAGAACTTGAAACGATAGGTGGTGCTGCTGTAACACAGGCAGATATCGATGCATCGATTAACAGGATTCGCAATCGCCCGGTGGAAGCGGTTGCTACCGCTAAGGGTGTTGTGAAAACAGCTCCCCTGTCACTTGCTGCAGTGCCCGATGATCCGGATCGCGACCCTACTGTTGCTCCGCTGCTTTGGGAAATCCGCAGAGAGCGCAGAATGGAGTTTGTGTTTGAACATACTCGCCTTCTCGACCTCAAGCGTTGGAAAAAACTTGATTACATGAATGGAGCAACGAACCCTGATATTCTGTTGGGACCTTGGATGGACTTTCCAGCTCTAAAAGCTGCAGGAATCATTGATTATCTGATTCCATCAAAAGTAAATATCCTCAAGGTGAAACTTGCAGATGGTACGGTTGTCACGTATAACGGATCAAACGCTGCCAGTATGATTGGATTCTATATGCCGGAAAACATTTCTAACAGAGATGCATTTACTGACAGGGTCTACATGGCGCCAGTCGGTCTGAATGAAATTACCCAGTACGCTGAGAAAGGATATACCCTTACTCAGACAGTCGGTTGGTAAGCAACTATGTAATAGGATGAACTTTATCAAGAAGAGGCTGAATTTTCAGCCTCTTCTTTTTTCGCTGAGAAATTTAATAACTCTATTTAGGAGATGAGCAATAGAAGAAGTTTTATTAAGAAACTGGCGCTTGCTGGTGCAAGCCTTGGATTACCATTGCCTTCGAGCGCGGGAATTGAAAGTGTATTTGAAAAAGATGATTTCTCCTTTATCCATCTTACGGATATGCATGTGAAAAGAAAACGAAAAGGGCATGAGGGTTATCAGGCCTGTATTGATGCGGTAAATAAGTTTGATAAAAAATCCGACTTTGTACTAATGGGTGGTGATATGGCATTTGATGGTAACTATACTGCTAAGGAAGAATTCATTGATCAGATTGATCTATACAAAAATATTTCTGACCAGTTGAAAATGCCATACTATAACTTGATCGGTAATCACGATGTGCTTGGCTGGAGTAAACAAAGAAAGGTTTCGGTTGATGATCCGGATATCGGCAAGAAGCTCATCATGGATAAATTAAAAATGCCTGCTAGTTATTACAGCTTTAACCACAAAGGATGGCATTTTGTTATGATGGACTCGATCCATCCCATTCAAGCCGATCATGGCCCATCGTATAAGGCCGGATTTGGTGAGGAGCAACTTGAGTGGCTTCGTTTTGATCTGGGCAAAAATCATAACATGCCAACTGTTATCGTATCACATATTGCTGCGTTTTGCCATGTAACACAAATGAATGGTGACTCAAAAGGAAATTCCCTGGGAAGCATGGTTGTTGATGACACTGTGAAATTTCGGCAAATCATTGAGCGGCATAACGTAAAAGCAGTTCTGCAGGGTCATAGTCATGTGCCGGAAGATTATTTCTATAATGGTGTTTGGTACATTACAAGTCAGGCAGTAAGCGCAGCATGGTGGGGAGGTAATTGGAAAGGATACTTACCCGGTTACACTATACTGTATACATCCGATGAAAATCTTCGATGGGAAAGAAGAATATTTGAGTGGCAACACTTCCTCGAGCCTGAGGATACGCTTGAGCGGCAGCGCATCGCTGAACGCGAAGATTTTGAGAAAAAGCAAAAAGAACTACTGAATGAAGAAATTCAATCAGGAAGTAAAAAGTAATTTATTCATGACAACACCTTGCATTCGAATACTCCTCATCGCATTCTTTGTCTTTCTTGTTTCTCCAGGAAAAGGCCAAACTCCCAAACGCGAGTTTCGCGGTGTTTGGATCGCTACCGTAGCTAACATTGACTGGCCATCGAAACCAGGATTGTCGTCAATAGAACAACAAAAGGAGTTTATCGAAATCCTGGAAATGCACAAATCAAACGGAATGAACGCGGTTATTGTGCAAGTGAGGCCTTGTGCTGATGCGTATTACAATTCACCCTATGAGCCTTGGTCGAAGTGGCTGACTGGAGAAATCGGCAAATATCCTGCACCATATTACGATCCGCTTGAGTTTATGATTCATGAAGCGCATCAACGCGGGTTAGAGTTTCATGCCTGGTTTAATCCTTAC
>DASTYM010000004.1:0-7024 GCA_035764995.1 Cyclobacteriaceae bacterium
GCCCGGCTGATAATTGGATTGATAATTTACGAGCGAAGAAAAGTCCTCCGCATTCAAACGATTCATCCAGTTTTCCTCAACAGGTTTACCTTGATCGAAATATTCTCCGTAATACGCCAACCCAATCGAGTAGGGCCCCAATAACCATTTATATCCCGCACAGATAAGCGCATCCGGATTGATTTTGCTCACATCAAAAGGCAAAGCTCCTACCGATTGCGACCCGTCAATAATGAGCAATGCACCAACATCTTTTGTTCTTTTACGGATTGCATCCAGATCAAACCGAGTTCCGTCAGCCCAGTGAACATTGCCAATAGCTACTGCACGTGTGTTAGCATTGATGGCATCAAGAATTCTTTCGTTCCATTGCTTGCCGCGATTGGCAAAGTCTTCCGGAGGCGCCACAGATTTAAGGGATGCGCCCGTTTCAGCGCAAAGCGATTGCCATGGGTAATAATTGCTCGGAAACTGCTCAGCAGCAACAATAATGTGTTGATCTTTTTTGATCCCAAGATTTTTTGCGACCGTAGCCATTCCATAAGAAATGGAGGGAACGGTTACAATTCGTTTTGCGTCCTTAACATTAATCAGCTTAGCGTACTCAGGCCTAAGTAATTCAGTATCCGCAAAAAAAGCGCGTGGAGGAATGTCAACCGGATTTCTCTTGCTTCTCAATCCATGAATACCTGCCTTCTCTGCCACCTTTAATAAAGGAGACATGTAGGCACAGTTTAGGTAAGTAACAGAGGGTGGGAGTGTGAATTGAGATCGCTTGGAGGTCAACATAGCTTAGTCTTTAGTCCTTAGTCTTTAGTCCTTAGTATTGAATCTTCGACTAATAGTATTCACTTAACTAAATACTCAAGACTAAGGACTTAATACTAAAGACTATTTACTCTTTTTCTTCCAATCAAACGTATTGATCATGTGAATAATGTCTTTCTTCACATACTCAATCGCTGGACGCAGCGAATCGTTATTCACTTTTGTGTCGAAGTACAATGCACCTCGCAGGAAATTTTGTGCGGAATCTGTGATCGTGAATTGCATCTGACTTGGAACTTCACCATCTAACTCAGCGATCACGGCTGTTTTTCCTGATGGGGTTTTTACAATTGATTCGTCAATGGCGTACGCCTTGATTTGATGTTTCGCAGTTAACACGTAAGCATCATTCATGAACTCTTTTAAAAGCTGTTCGTTGTTGAAAATCTTTTTATACGTAACGTGAATGTTGGCCTTGATTTCAGGATAGTAAATCTCTATCCAGAAACGCTCGCTGATCCACGAAGTATCCGATAATAATTTAGCGTGCTTTGAATATTCGAATGTGTATGGAAGCGTATCAGGCAATGCGTGATAAACTGGCTCCGGTAAAATAAGTCGGTTATAACCGAGTGGTTTTGGAAGATAGTCCTGCTGACAATTGCCCAGCAGGAGCATAAAAACTACCACCACCACCAAACCTTTCACTTTGATAAGCATACTTTCGTTTAGAACGGAAGGTCATCAGACCCGCCACCTGAAGGCATTGCCTCACTTCTTGGTCCGGAAGAATATCCTTCACTGGCTGATGAACCGCCTCCACCACCACCACGGGTAGAAAGCATCGTCATGTTATCGCCAATGATTTCAGTTGTGTAGCGTGTGATGCCATCTTTTTCCCACGAACGGGTTCTCAATTTCCCCTCCACATAAATCATGTCTCCTTTATGAAGATATTTTTGCGCGATCTCTGCCAGGCCTCTCCAAAGCACGATGTTGTGCCAATCTGTAATTTCTTTTTTCTCCCCGGTAGTTTTGTCTTTGTAGGTTTCAGATGTAGCCATTGTAAAGTTTGCTACCGTTGCACCATTCTCCAGGTTCCGAACTTCAGGATCTTTCCCAAGTCGGCCGACTAAAATGACTTTATTTACTCCAGACATAACGAGTTTGATTTTGATTTTTACTTCCTTTCAGGCCACAAGCTTCAGGCCTCAAGCCTCAAGCTTTCTTATGCTCCTCTCTAGCTTATGGCTTGCAGCTTGAGGTGATTTTGAGCGCAAACAAAATTACCATTCTTCACCCAACTACAAAAGTTTGCTGTCTGACAGAAACCTGCTAATCAAAACCGGTTTCGGCAACTCAGCCACTTTCCTTATTGAGTACAATTTTAAGCCCGATCCATTGACAACTGGTGTCACTCCCGTGGAAATCTGGGTAAACCGGGAATAGATTACCTGGTGTGTTAGCACATGTTTATACACACCGGTGACTTTAACGATTTTCTTCCCTTTTACTTTTTTCAACAGGTCATTTTCGGCAATAATCTTTTCGATACCCGTTGAACGCTTTTTCTCCACCAGGTAGAAATCATAGAGCCCATGCCAGATGTCTTTTTCTACTCTCTTTTTTAGGAGGAATGATTTTCCTTTCTGGATCGCGAAGTAGTAGAAATACCGTTTTCGGATTTTAGTAATCTGTTGTTTTACCGGAAGAGATTTTTGGAGAGAGTTCTTGTTCGCGAAACACTTCGTTGCGAAAATACAGTCGCTACAATTCGGGGCTTGAGGTGTGCAATGCAACGCTCCAAACTCCATCATTGCCTGATTATGAACATCCGGGTTTTGGGCTGGAATAATTTTGTTTGCGAGTTCAAAGAAAACTTTCTTTCCTTCCGGGCTATTAATAGGAGTATCAATCCCATATACTCTTGATAGTACACGCGACACATTTCCATCAACCACGGCTACCTGTTTTCCGAAAACGATTGATGCAATCGCAGCCGCTGTATAATCACCGATACCCGGAAGTTTTTTAAGCTCTTCGAAAGTCTCGGGAAATTTTCCATAGTCCTTTGTGACTACTACCTGAGCACACTTGTGCAAGTTTCGTGCACGCGTGTAGTAGCCTAAACCCTGCCAAAGACGTAAAACTTTTTGTTGGGGAGCCTTTGCGAGATCAAATACAGTCGGGAAGGTCTCAATAAATTTTTGGTAATAGGGTAAGCCTTGATTTACGCGTGTTTGCTGAAGAATTATCTCAGAAAGCCAGATATAGTAAGCATTTTTTGTTTCCCTCCAGGGGAGTGAGCGCCTATGTAATTGGTACCATTCAGCGATCTTTAAAGAGAAATACCGGCTATCCATCCCCCTGATTATCAGATTTTTTCAATATTCATTTTTAATTGTGGAGCATCAAATTAAATTTGCCCTCCCTCTGAATTAAGAACCTTAAATATACAATTGTGACCAAAGCAGACGTAATCAACGAAATTGCCGAAAAGACAGGAGTAGACAAGGCGGACGTTACCGCTTCTGTTGAAGCCTTCTTTAGTGTAATTAAACAAAACATGGCCAGCGGAGAGAATATTTACATTCGCGGCTTCGGTAGTTTCATTAATAAAAAGAGAAAGAAAAAAATCGCCCGCAATATTTCCCGTAACACTGCCCTTGTAATTGACGAACACTTCGTACCCAGCTTTAAGCCTGCAAAAATTTTCGTGAACAAAATTAAAAACAGCGACAAAGTAAAGCAGGTAGCTGAGAAGGCTTAAGTTTTTGGCATAACGCCACCCATACATGTTACGGACTCGTATTATTCTGATTGTTGTCAGTGTGCTTATCATTGCAGGTTTGTTTTTCCTGCCCAAAGCAGTAGTGGAAAATGAAAACCAACTTGCGACTGCTTCACCAGACTCTGTTGTGAAGCAAGATCCACATGATGCAGCACCCAAGGAACTCCTTCATCAGATAAGCGATCTTCGCACAACTTACCAGACCACTTCTGAAACCCAAAAAAAGGCTATCTTTGCCGATTCTTTGGCAGATCTGTACGCCAAAGCTGGCAAATTTGATAGTGCCGGCTGGTATGCAGAGCAGGCCGCGAAGTTCTTTAACAACGAGAAAAGCTGGTTTAAAGCAGGTGATGGCTACTATCAGGCATACACCTTTGCCTTAGATGCTGAAAAGCAAGGTCAATTGGCCGAGAAAACCCGGGAGCAGTTTGCTAAAGTGCTGGATTTGAACCCGCGAAACCTAGATGCCAAGACCAAAATGGCCATGACGTACCTGTCGTCCGGCAACCCCATGCAAGGCATTACAATGCTGCGTGAGGTGTTGAAAGATGACCCAAAGAACCAATTGGCCATGTTTAACCTGGGGATGCTTTCCATACAATCCGGACAATATGATCGGGCAGTAGAAAGGTTGGCAGAGTTAGTAGAAATTAGCCCTGCACATATTCAGGGGCAATTGTTGTTGGGCATCGCTTATATGAACTTAGGCGAGAAGAAGAAGGCGAAAGAACAGTTCGAAAAAGTAAAAGAGATGGATAAGGATCCAGCCGTACAAGCCACAGTGGATTCTTATCTAAAGGATTTAAAATAATTACCCAATCCCGACCTTTCCTAAGAGAAGGTGCTTGAAGGGGAAGAAAAAACTAAAAAAACCAAAACATTTAAATTATGCCAAGCGGAAAAAAGAGAAAAAAGAGCAAAATGGCTACCCACAAACGCAAGAAGCGTTTGAGAAAGAACAGACATAAGAAGAAGTGACGTAAGTCATCCTGAGCATAGCGAAGGATCTTGAATTAGATTTTTTGGCTCGGGTTAGACACGTCCGGCTGTGCACATCATTTTTTTACATTTTAACATTTATCGTTTTGAGCAACGAACTAATTATTAGTAACACTCAAGACGGATGTCGTATAGCCCTGCTTCGAGACAAAACGCTCGTAGAATTCCATCAGGAAGAAGAGGGAAGTAAGTTTACCGTAGGAGATATTTACCTGGGCACTGTTAAAAAAGTAGTGCAAGGGTTAAATGCCGCATTTGTTGATGTCGGCTACGATAAAGATGCTTTTCTCCATTATTTAGACCTGGGGCCACAATTCAGTTCGTTAAATAAGTTTACGAAACTGACCCGTGGTAAGAAGATTTACGGCAAACTGGAAAAATTTACCCTCGAACCGGATATTGACAAGCATGGCAAAATCGGCCAGCAACTTACCAAAGGTCAAATATTACCGGTACAGATAGTAAAAGAGCCAATCTCGACAAAAGGGCCGCGATTATCCTGCGAGTTATCACTAGCCGGGAGATACCTGGTGTTAGTGCCATTTTCGAAAGCGGTTAACGTTTCGAAAAAAATTACCAGCAACGAAGAGCGCAAAAGACTTTTACGCCTGATTCAGTCTATCAAGCCTGAAAACTTTGGTGTGATTGTACGCACCGTTGCTGAAGGAGCCGAAGTAGCAGATCTTGATAAGGATCTACGTAACCTGGTGAAAACCTGGGAAACAGGCATTGCCCGTTTACCGGAAGCACAAACCAATGAGAAACTTATTGGTGAACTCAATAAGACATCTTCACTTCTTCGTGACTTGTTAAACGAATCGTTTGACAACATTCACATTGATGATAAGAAGATCTACGATGAAGCGAGAGCATACATCCGAAACATTTCTCCTGAACAGGAAAAGATTGTCAAATTTTATAACGGACGCGTTAAAATCTTTGAGCAGTTTGGAGTTGAGAAACAAATAAAATCAGCATTCGGTCAAACGGTAAGTTTGAAGGCTGGAGGTTATCTGATTATCGAGCACACAGAGGCGTTACACGTTATTGATGTCAATAGCGGAAACAAATCGAATCGTGAGGAGAATCAGGAAACAACCGCGCTGTCGGTAAACATTGAAGCTGCTAAAGAAATTGCGCGCCAACTTCGCTTGCGCGATATGGGTGGAATTATTGTGGTCGACTTCATTGACATGCGCAACCCTGATAACAAAAAGCTGATTTATAAAATCATGCGCGAAGAAATGGAAGCCGACAAAGCCAAGTCAACGGTGTTGCCGCTTTCCAAATTCGGATTGATGCAAATCACGCGTGAACGAGTAAGACCTCAGGTTAATATTGTAACAAAAGAAACATGTCCAACCTGTAACGGAACCGGAAAGATCACAGCGTCCATTCTTGTTTCTGATTTGATTGAGAAAACACTTGATCATTTAATGGTAAAGCAAAATGAAAATGATCTGGTGTTGGCTGTTCATCCTTACTTACAAGCATACTTCACGAAAGGGATAATTTCACCACGTGTGAAATGGTTCTTCAAGTACAAGCGCTGGATAAATCTGGAAACAGATTCATCACTCGGTGTTACCGAGTTTAAATTTCTGAATAAAGAAGGCGAGGAGATTCAACTCAACGCTTAAGAATTAGTAACGTCATGTCGAGCGCAGCGAGACATCCCCATTTAGATATCTGAAAAAGGGAATTTCTCACTACGTTCGAAATGACGTTCTGATTTTAGGCATTACTTCTTGAAAAGCTTTCCTTGTTTCTGTTGTGTGGATGAAATGTATTGGTAGTAATATATTGTTTCTCTAAATCCATCACCACTCCACGATGCAGTGTATTTTTCTCCCTTCTCAACATTTCCCGCGAACAACTTTGCAATAACTTTTCCACGCGGATCCATGATGATCAGGCGGGCATAATCATTACTCTCGGCAATCCATTCAAAGGAAACTTCCCTTGAGAATGGATTTGGATACGCCTGCAGGGTGAATGTTGGATCACTTTCCGTAGATGACGCAATTTTTGCAGTCGTATCAGGTTCAGGTTGAATAACAATAGCCGTGGTCACTGTTGAATCTGCACATGGGTCTCCTGAAGCAGGATCTCCTCCACCGGTGTTATCACGTACGACACATCCCGAAGCGATTTCGAAATTGCATGTTCTTGTACAACCATTTTTCTGGAAGGTGAGACTAAAAGTTGCCGAGCTACCCGTATTGCCCGCATTAAAAATAATCGCTGAGCTGGCTTGTCCATTGGTGATGACCCAACTGTTATCAGAGCTTGAAACACTCCATTGATAGGTTTGAGCATCAGTTACCACAGATGTGAGACTGTTACCTGCTGAATTGCATATGATTGGATTGGTTGGCGGATTAATAGTACAAGCGAATGAATCTGCAGCCGGACTTACCACAACTTCTTTTGAAGCACTACATCCATTGGCATCTGTTACCTGCA
>DASTYM010000005.1:0-4796 GCA_035764995.1 Cyclobacteriaceae bacterium
GGTCGCCCGATTAAAATTGACGGTAACACACTTTCTAATGTAACAAAAGGAGGAACATCTGCTCAGGTTGAAGCTTCTGTTCTTTCTCTATATGATAACGCTCGCTTACGTGGGCCAAAAATTGGTCAAACTAAATCCAATTGGGAAGAGCTTGACAAGCAAGTAATTGATAAGCTGTCTAACGTTGGAACTGCTGGTGGCAAGATTGTGATTGTAAGCAACACAATCCTCAGCCCAAGCACCAAAGCAGCGATTGAAAAATTTAAGGCGAAGTACCC
The DNA here is from genome assembly GCA_035764995.1 of Cyclobacteriaceae bacterium. Classification (GTDB taxonomy): domain Bacteria; phylum Bacteroidota; class Bacteroidia; order Cytophagales; family Cyclobacteriaceae; genus UBA2336. Next base: position 279 of record DASTYM010000005.1, read on the forward strand.
ATCTACACAGCACGTTGTGTACGATCAGGTTTCGAGCTACGGTATCTGGAAAGCAAATGAAGAATCATTCGGAACAGGAATGATCCCTTCTTATGATTTCAGCAAAGCCAATGTGATTGTAAGTGTTGCTGCAGACTTCCTGAACTCATGGATTTCTCCGATCGAGCACACGAAACAATATGCATGGACTCGTGAAGTCGGTGAGGAGAAAAAAGAAATGTCTCGTCACTTCCAGTTCGAGTCAATCATGTCACTCACGGGCGCGAATGCAGACTACAGAACTCAAATCAAACCTTCAGAAGAAGGTGCCGTGGTTGTACAACTTTATAATTTGATAGCCGCTAAAGCCGGAGTTGCTACAGTTTCTGGTGGCGTTGATAAACCAAATCTTGCACAAGCTGCTGAAGAACTTTGGGCTAATCGTGGAAAGGCACTGGTAGTTGCCGGTTCAAACGACAAAGCTATCCAGGTTCTTGTGAACGCGATCAACAGCATGTTGGGAAGTTATGGAACAACGATCCTGACAAATGCTCCTGTTAACTATCGCCAAGGTAACGATGAGGTAATGGCCAACTTCGTGAAAGAAGCTGAAGCTGGAAGCGTAGCCGCAGTAATTTTCTATAACTGTAACCCGGTGTATGATCATCCAAGTGGTGAAGCACTGAAAGCAGGTTTGGCAAAAGTAGGAGTGAAGATTGCCACTTCATATAAGGAAGATGAAACAGCAACGCTGACTGATTTCATTGCACCTGATCATCACTACCTCGAAGCATGGAACGATGCTGAGCCTAAGAAAAATTCTTTTAGTTTAGGCCAGCCAGCGATCACTCCAATTTTCAAATCAAGAGCAGCTCAGGAGAGCTTCCTGGTTTGGGCGGGTGAAACAAACGTTGATTATTTCGAATTCGTAAAAAACACATGGAAGTCTCGCTTCTTTAAAGGAGGTAACTTCCAATCATGGTGGGATAAATGCTTGTACGATGGCGTTCTTGAATTGCCTGTCGATGCATCTTCTGTAAACTTTGCAGGCGATGTAAATGCTGCAGCAAGCGCAATCGCATCAAACTACAAATCAGGCAGTGGTTTCGAATTAGTAGTTTATGAAAGCGGAACTGTTGGAAATGGTTCTCAGGCTAACAACCCACTTCTTCAGGAACTTCCAGATCCTATTACAAAAGCAGTGTGGGATCATTACATAACCATTTCCCCTAAGGATGGTTCTGCAATTAATTTCAAAGAAGCGAAAACAGTTTATGCAACTGTTACTGCTAACGGTAAAACAGTAAAACTCCCGGCACTTGTACAACCAGGTCAAACTCCTGGAACAATTGGTATTCCATTAGGATACGGTCGTACAAAAGCTGGAAAAGTTGCTGAGACAGTTGGAGGTGCAAACGCATATCCATTTGCTACGATGGTGAATGGTTCTCTTAGCTTCAGTGGTGCTGCTACATTAGCGATGACTGATGAGTTCTATCAGATTGCAACAACGCAAACACACCAGACCTACATGGGTCGTCAAACAGTTGTGCAAGAGTCTTTGCTCAGCGAGTTTCAGCAGCAAGGTTGGAAGCGCAAGTATGATCCTAAAGTATCAACATGGAGAGATCCTAATCATAAAGTAGACCCTGGTGCTCTTTCATTATGGAAAGGTCACGATTACAAGAATCATCATTGGGGAATGGCCATCGACCTGAACACCTGTAATGGTTGTGGTGCATGCGTGGTAGCATGTAACGTTGAAAACAACGTTTCGATGGTTGGCCGTGATGAAGTGATCAATAGAAGAGAAATGCACTGGCTACGCATCGACCGTTATTATTCAAGTGATGCGAAAATTGATTTCGTTCACGGTGCAGCAGGAGATTGGAAAGCAGCTGAAAATGCAGCCGACAACCCTGAAGTTGTATTCCAGCCAATGTTGTGTCAGCATTGTAATAATGCCCCTTGCGAAACAGTTTGTCCTGTTGCCGCAACAACACACAGCACTGAAGGTCTTAACCAAATGACTTATAACCGTTGTATCGGTACTCGTTACTGCGCAAACAACTGTCCTTATAAAGTAAGACGTTTCAACTGGTTCAAGTATCACGATAACCGTCAATTCGAAAATGTAAACCCTGCGATGAATACCGACTTAGGTAAGATGGTATTAAATCCAGATGTTACAGTTCGCTCACGCGGTGTGATGGAGAAATGTTCTTTCTGCGTACAGCGTATCCAATCAGGTAAGCTGGGTGCCAAGAAGGAGAGAAGACCATTGAAAGATGGTGAAGTAACAACAGCTTGCCAGGCATCTTGTACGACCGGAGCCATCGTATTCGGTGATGTGAACGATCCGGAAAGCAAAATTTCAAAACTGTTAAAGATCAGACCAGCTGATCCAAACAGACCTCATGGTATAGATAAGATTACAGATAACCCTCGTGCTTACCAGGTATTAGAGGAGATTGGTGTGAAACCAAACATCTGGTACTTATCGAAAGTGAGAAACAAAGAAGAAGCAAAAGCATAAAAAGTAAACTGATAGAAGTAAAATAATATGGCAGTAACTTCAGCACTTCGCGATCCATTGGTAACCGGTGGTAAAACCGTTAAGGATGTATCGCATGATATCAGCCGCCACGTTGAGAGCAAGCCGAACAAGATGTGGTTAATGGCAATGGCAGTATCGTTGGTACTGTTGTTATGGGGAGCATATTGTTGTGCTATGCTGCTATGGCATGGTATCGGAGTCTGGGGACTCAATAAAACAGTAGGTTGGGCTTGGGATATCACAAACTTCGTATGGTGGGTGGGTATCGGTCACGCGGGTACACTGATTTCTGCGATCTTGTTACTGTTCCGTCAGCGTTGGAGAATGTCAATCAACCGTGCTGCAGAAGCGATGACAATCTTTGCGGTTATTTGTGCTGCCAGCTTCCCTGGCTTCCACATGGGCCGCTTGTGGTTAGGTTTTTATTGGGCACTTCCACTTCCGAACGCTTTCGGTTCACTGTGGGTAAACTTCAACTCCCCACTGTTGTGGGACGTGTTTGCAATCTCAACATACTTTACTGTATCGTTAGTATTCTGGTATTTGGGTCTTATTCCTGACTTTGCGGTTATTCGCGACCGCGCAGTTGTACAAGGGGCTAAGATTCGTGCACAAGTATATAATGCACTGAGCTTCGGCTGGCAAGGTGGCGCTAAAACATGGATGCGCTACGAGTCAGTAGCGTTGATCCTGGCAGGTCTTTCAACACCACTTGTACTTTCGGTTCACACAATTGTATCAATGGACTTTGCAACATCCGTTATTCCAGGATGGCACACTACGATCTTCCCACCTTATTTCGTTGCGGGTGCGATCTTCTCAGGATTTGCGATGGTGTTAACACTCTTATTAGTAACAAGAAAAGTTTTCAAACTTGAAGATTATATCACGATCGGTCACGTAGAATTGATGAACATCATCATCATCGTAACCGGATCAATTGTAGGTATTGCCTATATCACAGAGTTGTTCATCGCATGGTACTCTGGCGTGGAGTATGAAGGTTATGCTTTCTACAACCGCGTTCAAGGTCCTTATGCGTGGGCTTACTGGTCAATGATGACCTGTAACGTAATTTCACCACAACTTTTCTGGATCAAGAAAATCAGAACGAGCCTTGTAGCTACGATGGTGCTCTCAATTATTGTGAACATTGGTATGTGGTTCGAGCGCTTTGTAATCATCGTAACTTCGCTTCACCGCGATTATATTCCATCAAGCTGGACCATGTTCTACCCAACCATGTATGACATTGGCCAGTATATCTTCACATTCGGAATTTTCTTCACGGCATTCTTCTTGTTCGCGAAGTTCTTCCCGGTGATTAACATGGCCGAAGTAAAAAGTATTATCAGATCAACATCTGAAAAAACAACAGCATAAAGTATGGACGCAGATAAGCATTTTGTTGTAGGAATTTACGATGACGAAGACGTACTGCTCAAGGGCATTAAAAAGGTACGCGATAGCGGCATCAAAATTCAGGACGTTTATTCTCCTTTTCCGGTGCACGGCATTGACGATGCATTAGGAATCAAGAAAACTCGTTTGCCAATAGCAGCATTTTTATTCGGCATGACCGGAACTTCATTGGCGCTGCTCATGCAGATCTGGATGCTCGGTTACGACTGGCCGATGATCATCGGTGGTAAGAACCACGCATCGTTGCCTCCATTTATTCCGGTAACATTTGAGTTAACCGTTTTGTTATCTGCTCTTGGTATGGTTGGAACTTTCATGATTGTGAGCGATATGAAGCCGTACAAGTGGCCTCGCCAGTTTGATATCCGCAGCACGGATGATAAGCACGTGATGGCAATTGATTTGGCTGTCAATAGCGGAAAGAGCAAAGATGAATTGAAACGCATTCTGAAGGAGAGCGGTGCCTCAGAAGCAAATGATAAAAGTTTTGAATAAACCATATACGGCTTACAGTATGAAGTTTTTAAAGAGTTTGTTTATAGGTTTTGTCCCGATGGCTA
>DASTYM010000006.1:0-3681 GCA_035764995.1 Cyclobacteriaceae bacterium
TCCTCAATGGGAGCCAGGATAAGCGTTAACGGTGTTCGGAACTCATGAGAAATATTGGCAAAGAATTTAGACTTTAACTGGTCGCTTTCCTGAAGCTTTTGATTGAGTATCTTTTGTGTTTCCAGAAGACTAACGACTTTCTTATGATGGAACCGTTGAAGAAAATAGAATACCCCGAATGCTACAATTAAAGCCAACGACACAACAAGCCAATACCACTGTTTTAACTCCTGGATCTGTTTCTCTTGTTGAAGCGCGCGAATTGTTTGATCCTTTTTTTCTGTTTCGTAGCGTGTTTCAAGTTCCGCAATCTGCCTGTTTCGTTCTGCATATAACAAGCTATCCCTTAATGCATAGTGGTTAGTCATAAGAAGATGGGCGTCATGGAACTTCCCCGTTTCCATTTTTATGGTGGCAAGGCTCAAATAGATTTGAAGTATTTTCTTTTTGTCTTTCATTTCGCGGGCCATGGCCAGCGATTTAGCCAGGAGCTCTTCTGCCTCTGCAAATTTCTTTTCCTCAATAAGTACTCCTCCTATATTAATAAAAGAGAGAACTTGTGCCCTTCTATTTCCTGATGTTTGAGCTACTGATGCGCAGCTCCTGAAATATCGCAAAGCCGGCTCGAGCTTTCCTTGGCGTAAATAGACGGTGCCAATATTATTTAGTACCTCGGGCATGAGATGATCGTCATGGCCCTCATTCATAATCCTGATAGCCTGTTCATAATGCATCAAAGCGCTGTCATAACTCTTTTTATCGCGTGCGATGCTGCCCATTATATTAAAAACCCGACTTGACACAATTGAACTGGCGGGTTTCATTTCCAACGCCTTCATTAAAAATTGAAGAGCTTTCGTATGCGATTGTTGATTATAATAGATCACGCCAAGAATTGAACAAGTCTCAGCCTGTAGTTCGCGTGTTTGTTCACGTTCCGCGATTTGTAGTGCGTCCAGGACTAATTGCAGGGATTTTTCAGATTCTCCCGTCATCAAAAAATAGAACGACATGTTATTTTCTGCCGTTGCCTTGCCCTTAGCAAAATTGATTTTTGATGAAATCGTTAACGCCTCTTCTGCGTAGTGCAGTGATTTTTCTGGGTTGCTTTTAAAAATGCAGAGACTTAATTCGTTCAGGATATCAACACGTCTTCGATCTTGTGTTGAGTTTTTAGTCAATTCAGTGGTTAAGCTATCGATCGTTCTTAACTGACCCAACATTGTTAGTGTTATTGACTGAAATACCACCAACCAAATCAGCTTTTTCATAGGGGTTAAAGTAACAAGAGTGTTTAGGGATACTGGTCGCTACAAGTCTTCAACTGTTTTAATCAAAGAAGGTTTTAAAAAGTTCACGTGAATTATGTGCTGTAAGACATAAACCCAAGAGATTGCTACAAAAAGCCAGTTATGCGGTGAATTTTTGGGGTAACCTATTTACAACGTTTTTTCGAGAAGATTGAGCGCATTTGTCGTATGCAACAAAATTATAATACTTTGAAACATAATTATCGGGGCTTGCTAGCATCTGTCTATACTTTTGCCCGATAAACCGCCTGCAATTGAAGTCACCCTGAGTGTACCGCAAACCTGGTCTATCATGGCTTCACTCATTAACCTATTGAGATTTACTTGATGTTTTTCTCTTACTCAAAAAAGTATGGAATCTATGATTAATAGAAAAATACGTTTTATATCTGCTTCCACATGGCCCTTCATTTTGATGGTGCTCATGTTGATTACGCTTTTGAGTTTATTGATCGAAATCACTTCATGCACTCCGGAAGTTCAAACAACAGCTGAAAGAATCAAAACCTTACACCTTGAAGTACTTCCTGAAGTTTCATATCCCTCGAATAACACTTCGGGTGATTCAAAAGTCATGCTTGGCAAATTGCTATTCTGGGATCCGGTTCTCTCGGGTCAAAAAGACGTGGCTTGTGTAACATGTCATCTTCCAAACTATGGTTATGGAGATGGATTAGATCTATCCATTGGAGTGGGTGGAGTAGGAGTAGGGGTATCGCGACAGCAATCAGATCAGTCCATACCCCCAACGGGGCGAAACGCTCCATCCATTATTAATACTGCATACAATGGACTATTAAATTCTACCCAACATTATGATCCTCTAAACGGAATTATGTTTTGGGATGGAAGAAGAAGAAGCCTCGAAGCCCAGGCTTTAGGACCGTTCACTTCTTTCAATACAATGAGAGGCAGAGCGTATGGGGCGGATGTTACGTACGATTCAATTATTAAGCGCTTGAAAAATATTCCTGAGTATGTACAATTGTTTACGCAAGCATTCGGTCAAAGCGAATCGGTAACGATTGAAAATCTAACGCAGGCAATTGCAACTTTCGAACGATCTATTGTCAGTAATAACAGTCCTTACGATCAATATGTAAAGGGAAATGCAAACGCCCTTTCAGTGGATCAGGAAGAAGGGCTTCTATTATTTTTTGGAAAAGCTAATTGCTCCTCATGCCATTCTGGACCGATGTTCTCTGACTACAATTACTACAACCTGGGTGTCCCTTTCAACAGCAAGATTCCGGCTGACTCGGGTCGGAACAAGAAATTCCTTTTTCGTACGCCAACCTTGCGGAACGTCACATTAACTGCGCCCTTTATGCACAGCGGTGTGTATGCTACACTCGAGGAAGTATTGGAGCATTATGATGGCGGCATTTCCAAAAACCCTGCGATTGAGAGGGTTGATAAAAAAATGGTGCCCCTTCACCTGACAGCTCGTGAAAAACAAGCATTGCTGTCGTTCCTTGAATCGCTAACTGATAATCAGTTCGATCAAACCAGACCGCTTACTGTTCCTAGCGGACTAAAACCAGGAGGTAATCTATGAGAATGATCAGTCTACTGTTAATTCTGTATGCGATTCTGCTTTTAAGCACCTACTGCACAAACGATGTTGCTCCCAACTTATGTGGAACAGAAACTGCCGAACTGCTTGATGTCTCATACAGCCATGATATTTCGCCCATCATTGCCACCTCATGTGCGTTGCCGAATTGTCACGTGGCCAATTTTCCTAACGGGGATTTTACCTTCTACAACGATCTGAAGGCGCGAGCCGATAACGGAGAATTGTACTTCAGATTAAGCAACGGGCAGATGCCACCTGCGAACAGCAATGTGCAATTAACAGTTTGTGACGTCAACACGATTGTTCAATGGATTAATGAGGGTGCAAAGAATAATTAATTAAAGCGTTTGAATTAGAATTTGAAAAACACATTTAAAATAAAATCAGTTGATTATGGAAAAGGATTTTGTACCCGTGCTGTTGATGTTACTCATTTCCCTCACTACGGAAGCCCAGGTTTATACCACTTCGAAAGGGTCGATACGACTTGAAGGTGTCGCGCAACAGGAAACAATCGTAGCGGAAAGTAAAGCACTTGAAGGAAAGTTTGACGTGGCCACCCGGAAATTCAATTTTCGACAAAGCCTGAATCAATTCAGCTTTTCTCAAGGAGAGTTGCAAAAAAAAGATGCGCAGGAAAAATACTGGGAAACAGAGAAGTACCCATATGCCACATTTAAGGGAATGGTTATTAATGACATTGATTTTAAAAAGAATGGAGACTACGAAGTAACCGCAAAAGGCATCTTGTCAATGCATGGAGTTGATAATGAGGCCAAGCTTTCCGTAAAG
>DASTYM010000007.1:0-7410 GCA_035764995.1 Cyclobacteriaceae bacterium
GAACGTATATACAAAATTGACATTCCAAACATGCATGACCAATACACCCACTCCGATGCCCAACCCCAGGTAATCGGCATTTGGAACATCTCCAATACTATATATACATACACGCTATAAACTACAATAGTTATCGATTCAATAACAAGATTAACAACCGTGTTGCCAGTGCCGGTAACAGCATTCAGCCACACTGTTGAGAATGACATCATGAGCAATCCGATTGAAACAATTCTGACCACCGGAATTCCTTCCGCAATAAATTCCACACCTTGTCCGTAAAAAGAAAGAAATACAGAGGGCCAGATATTCAGCATCACAAAAATAATGGCAGAAACCGAAAAGCTAATCCACGCAATTCGTTTAATCAATGAAATCACTTCATCTTTTCTTCCCTGTCCGATGATGTTGCTCACCATGGCATTCGTGGCAGCTGCAAACGCCCACGAGAAAATTCCAAACAATCCAAATATGTTCCGCATGGTGTTCGAGATTGCCAGTGCTCTCGCTCCATGATGCTCAATCAAAATATAAAAATACTCCCAGCTGGATATGCTAATGACGAATTGCAAAACCAACGGAGTAGATTGAACAAGGATTAGCTTGAATATGGAGGGGGTCCATTTAATATCTTCAAAAAAAGAAAATGCGCGGTGCAATCCTTTTGCGTGGATAACAATGTAGATAACAAGTAAACCTGCAGCCTCAGCAATAATCGATGCATACGCTGCTCCATTAAAACCAATTTCGGGCAAACCGAAATGTCCATAGATGAATCCGTAATCGAGGAAAATATTAACGACTGCTTCGGAGAGTGTTCCCCAAACCAGAAATTTTGTCTGGTTGATGCCCACAAGCAAAGCGTTGCGCATGACATACAAATAAAGAAAGGGTAATCCCCAAACCCGAATAAAGAGAAACTGGATGACCTGTTCAGCTATTTGTTGATTATGAATTGTTGCCCTTAGAATAAAGGGTGCAAGCGTGTAGGTAATAGCAATACTAATGGCAGAAAATCCAAGTGCCACCCACACACCATGGTAAAATAGCCTCCCGATCTCTTTTGGTTTTGCTTCTCCAGCCCTTCGTGCGATGAGCGCTTGTAAACCATTGTTTAGCCCGTTTCCTACAACTGCAAAAATCAAATAATACACTCCAGTGATCCCTGCACTTGCAAGTTCCATTTCACCTAAACCACCCAGGAAAATGTTGTTCGTTATAAAATTGATTTGCGGCACCAGCATGGCAAGCGAGATGGGCAATGCCATGCCCAGGATCTGTCGGTAACCGGTTTGAACTTTTAATTCCATGAGGGATTCGTAAAAATAATCAACCGGGCGATGTGAATCACTACGAGCCTGCTCTTATTGATCGGATGAATTGCCGGATGTCCGCTTTCAGATCGGTGCTATCCTTCACAAGATTAATAAATGCGCTTCCAATGATCACACCTGAACTATATTGACAAGCCTTCGAATATGTTTGATTGGATGAGATTCCAAAACCAATAAGAAATGAGTTTTTTAACTGTAGGGATTGAAGGTTCTTAAAATACATTTCCTGGTCAGAAGTAAAACCGTTTTTTGCTCCGGTAGTACTCGAGGATGAGACAGCGTAGATAAATCCACTTGTCTCGTTGTCAATTTTTCGGATTCGTTCCATGGAAGTAGTAGGTGAAATCAAAAAAGTATTAAACAAGTTTGACGATTCCATCATGGCTTTATACTCCATGAGATACTCCTCCATCGGCATATCCGGAAGGATTAATCCATCAACACCATTTGCAGCTGCCTCCTTGCAAAATTTCTCAAATCCATATTGCAATACTGGATTCAGGTAGCCCATCAAAATAATTGGAATTGAAATTTCTTTTCTGATTTCTCTAACTTGTTCCAACAGCAACTTCACAGTCATACCATTATCAATAGCTGTCTTATTGCTTTGCTGAATAGTTGGTCCATCCGCAATCGGATCAGAAAACGGAATCCCGATTTCAATCAAATCAACCCCCGCATCCGCTAATGCTTTGGCAATGAATTTGGTGCTATCCAGTTCGGGGTATCCTGCCGTAAAAAATACAGAGAGAATATTTCCCTTCTTTTCACTAAAGAGTTTATTAATTCTGTTCATGCTAATCAAAATTCATCATTCATCATTCATCATTCATCATTCTTAATTCTTAATTCTTAATTCTTAATTCTTAGTACTTACCCCACTTTATATATGTCTCCAGGTCCTTATCTCCCCTTCCAGAAAGATTCACCACCACTACGTCATCGTTTTTAAATTTCATTTTCTTCAAAACCGCCAAAGCATGAGCGGATTCAATAGCCGGAATAATTCCTTCCGTTCTGCTTAGCTCAACACCGGCATCCATCGCTTCATCATCGGTAGCATTCATAAATTTCACGCGACCTGTTTCAAATAGATGTGCATGAATCGGTCCGATACCTGGGTAATCAAGTCCGGCTGAAATTGAATAGGGTTCAATCACCTGCCCGTCTTCTGTTTGCATGAGTAAGGTTTTACTGCCATGCAGCACGCCTGGTTTACCTAATGCAGTTGTTGCGGCCGATTCACCGGAATCAACTCCTTTACCGGCTGCCTCCACTCCTATTAAATTCACGTGTTCTTCATCCAAAAAATGATAAAACGCACCAGCGGCATTACTTCCACCACCAACGCAGGCAATCACATAATCAGGATTAGGTTTACCAATTTCAATCTCAAGTTGCCTTTTGATTTCATCGCTTATCACCGATTGAAATCGTGCCACCATATCAGGATAGGGATGCGGACCCACAACGGAGCCAATAATATAATGTGTGTCGTCTGGATGGTTGATCCAGTGACGCATGGCTTCGTTAGTTGCGTCCTTTAATGTCATGTTGCCACTGAGTGCGGGAATAACCTTTGTTCCAAGAATGCGCATGCGTTCCACATTCGGACGTTGACGTTCCATATCCAACTTCCCCATATACACCATGCACTCCATTCCCATAAGTGCGCAAACTGTTGAGGTCGCTACACCATGCTGACCGGCACCAGTTTCGGCTATGATTTTCTTCTTCCCTAATCGCTTTGCTACCAAAATCTGTCCGATCGTGTTGTTGATTTTATGCGCACCGGTATGGCAAAGATCTTCTCGTTTCAAAAAAACATTCGCATGGTATAATTCCGAGAGTCTTTGCGCCTTATACAAGGGAGTTGGTCGGCCTACATAGTTCTTGAGTAGCTTTTCAAATTCTGTTTTAAACCCATCGCTCTCAATGATGGGCAAATAATTTAACCTCAACTCTTCCACATTCGGATAGAGCATTTCAGGAATGTAGGCACCACCAAACTTTCCATAGTAACCCCGATTGTCAACCGTGTATTTCATGTCATCTCTTTAAAAGCTCTCTAATCTTATCAACATCCTTAACACCAGGATTTAGTTCAAAACCGCTATTAACATCTACTCCATAAAGATTCATCCCCTTCAATTGCAACAGCTGGTTAATATTCCCGGGAGAAATTCCTCCACTTAAAAAAAAAGGAACTTCCTGATCGTATTGATTCAGCAAATTCCAATCAAAGGTTTTAGCATTACCTCCACGGTATTTTCCTTTTGTATCGAAGAGGAAGAAATCAGCAACTTTTTTATACGGATTGACATTCTTAAAATCGAAATCATCGTCAATCGAAAAAACCTTGATCACTCCTACATTAGCTTGCTTGATCTTTTCACAAAGATCTACTGGCTCATCTCCATGAAGCTGAGCAAAGTCAAGTCCGTGTTTATTAACTTCATTAAAAACCCGATCGCGTGAATCATTGACAAATACACCTACTTTCTTAATTGATTCAGGTAAAGCTGTGGGTATTTTGAAGTCGTGCGGCACACATCGTGGCGACTCGTTAAAGAAAATAAAACCCATAAAATCCGGCAGAAGCAATCCAACCTCCAGAATGTTTACCGGATAACGCATGCCACATATTTTCAATTTGAGGTTCATGTTAACCGGGTTGGGCTTGAAGTAGTTCATTGACAAAAGTCTTGCAGGCTTTTTCAGGATTAACTTGCTCCATGAAGGCCTGCCCGATTAAAAACCCTTTAAATCCAAACCTTCTTAGTTCAAGAATTGACTTCACATCATCTATTCCACTTTCAGAAATTTTTACCATCACATCGGGGATCAGGCTGGAAAGTCGCTTCGATGTTTCTATACTGACTTCAAAAGTTTTTAAATCACGATTATTAACACCGATCAAGTCAATATTTGCCTGAGCATTATTCAAAAATTCCTGTTCGTTATGAATCTCCAGCAGGACCTCTAATTCCAATGAGTGCGCCACCTGCGTGAAGTTTTTAACTTCTTCAGGAGTCAGTGCAGCGGCAATCAATAAAATCACATCCGCACCTATCGACTTCGCTTCGATAATCTGATACTCATCGATAACAAAATCCTTTCGAAGGATTGGACAAGGATTGTACTTCCTGGCAAGTGTCAGGTCTTCATTCGATCCTCCAAAAAATTTAGTATCCGTTAAGATTGATAGTCCTGTAACCCCAGCTTCAATATACCCGGTTGAAACTTGCTCAACTGAAGCACGCTGATTGATGACTCCTTTCGAAGGCGATTGCCGCTTGAACTCAGCTATAATTCCGGCCTGATCAGATCGGAGTAATCCCTTTTTAAGCGAATGGGTCGACCGCTCAAAAAGAATTCCCTTTTCTAAAATACGGGTGGGCCAAAGCGTTTTTCGCTCTTCAACTTCCTTTAGTTTATGCGCGATGATTTGATCCAGTATATTCATGACCCACTATTCAATAATGCTTTGAATGATTTCATAGCGCTCCCCGAAATGAGCACTTCTTTTGCCCGTGCAATGGCATTCTCCAAACCATTTTTTTGATTTGCACAATACAATGCCATTCCTGCATTTGCTACCACGGCTGCATTCTGCTGAGGAGTCCCCTTGCCTTCCAGGATATTCAGAAAAATTTTTGCCGATTCTTCAACAGTCTCTCCTCCGCTTAAATCTTCATACTTCACTTGTGGCAATCCTAAATCAGATGGGTCCGCGATTCTTTCGCCTTGGTTCGAAAAATATTTGAATGGTCCCGTTAAAGAAATCTCATCATAACCATCCAGTGCATGCAAAATCACAAAATCTTTATCTGTGTCCTGATATAAGTAACCATATTGACGAGCCAGCTCAAGGCTAAAGACTCCAACCAGTTGCTTCTTTGGAGATGCCGGGTTAACCATTGGGCCGAGCATATTGAAAAAAGTCTTTACACCGAGTTCTCTTCGAATGGGTGCCACATTCTTCATGGCAGGGTGAAAGAGTGGCGCGTGCATAAAACAAATATTCGAGCGGCTAACACTTCGCTTTAATGCACCTACATCATTGGTAAACTTATAGCCAAAGTACTCCAGCACATTAGAAGAACCACATGCAGACGAAACCCCATAATTTCCATGTTTGGCTACCGGCTGACCAGCTGCTGCCACCACGAATGACGCTAACGTTGAAATATTAAATGTGTTTTTTCCATCACCGCCAGTCCCACACACATCCATCACAGGCTGATCAAAATTGACTGGAATACAAAGTTCAAGCATCGCATCGCGAAAACCCTGCAACTCCTGAACCGTAATGTTGCGCATCATATACACGGTCATAAAGGAAGTCATCTGGCTTGGATTAAATTTCCCTGAAGCCAGTTCGATCAGGACCTGTCGCGCAGTTTCCTTGGTCAGGGATTGATGGTCGATTAGTTCGTTTAGTATTGTTTTCATCCTCTTTCTCAGTTACCGGTTTCCGGTCGCCAGTTACCGGTGACTGGCAACTGGCGACTGGTAACGTTTTTTTAATTTTTCAACCAATTCTCAATAATCTTTGGTCCTTCCCGTGTCATGATGGATTCGGGGTGGAATTGCACACCTCGAACATCAAAACGCGTATGGCGTAGTCCCATAATCAAGCCTTCTTCATTTTCAGCTGTTACCTTCACTTCTGGTGGTAATGATCCGTTCAACACAGCCCATGAATGATAGTGCGTTACCTGGAATGATGCGGGAAGGCCGTTAAATAAATTCTCTTCATTATCAATCACCTTTGCGGTGGAAGTGACACCATGCAACACTTTCGGAATATTATAGAGCGAACCTCCATACACTTCTGCTATTCCCTGATGGCCCAGACAAACGCCCAATATACTTTTTGAAGATTGGTAATGCTTGATCACATCCATCATGATTCCGGCTTCAGCAGGAATTCCAGGGCCTGGTGAAAGCAGGATTTTATCAAAGCGCTTGATTTCTTCCGGCTCAATCTTGTCGTTCCGATGCACCTCATAATCATACTTTAGCTGCCTGATGATGTGAGCCAGATTGTAAGTGAACGAATCATAGTTATCGAGTATTAAAACTTTCATATCTCTAAATAGTTTGGGCCATCACTACTGCTTTTCGCAATGCTGCCAGTTTGTTATTTACCTCCTGCAATTCACTTTCGGGTTTTGATTTCGACACAACCCCCGCCCCAGCCTGGTATACCAGTTGGTTGTTTCTGCTTAAAAAGGTACGGATCATAATGGCGTGATTGAAATCTCCGTTAAGATCAAGAAATCCTATTGTGCCACCATAAAAGCCGCGATTCACATTTTCATATTGATTGATCAAGGTCATGGCTTTGTGCTTGGGAGCGCCTGATAATGTTCCTGCGGGAAAGGTATCGGCAGCCATCTTCATCACAGAACTTCCTGCTTTTATTTTCCCCGTTACTTTTGAAACGAGGTGAATCACATGTGAATAGTATTGGATTTCCTTAAAAACTTCCACCTTCACTTCAGCCGCATTGCGACTCATGTCATTTCTGGCAAGGTCAACGAGCATAATGTGCTCCGCATTCTCCTTTTCATCAGCAGCAAGTCTGCTTGCTGCTTCGGCATCTTCCTGGTCGTTGCCGGTTCTTCTAAATGTTCCTGCAATGGGATAAATAATTGCTTCGCCATTCTTTACCTGGAGTTGCGCTTCGGGCGATGACCCAAAAAGTTTAAAACTTCCGAAATCAAAATAAAATAAATAAGGAGAGGGGTTTATTGAGCGCAATGCTCTGTACACATTAAACTCATCGCCCTTAAAATTGCACACAAACCTCCTTGAAATCACACTTTGAAAAACATCACCACGATTACAATGTTCAATTCCCCTTTTCACCATTTCCATAAACTCATAATCCGTGACATTCGAAGTTTCATCACCCGTAGACTGAAACGGAAAAGTCGAGAATCTATTACTGAAAATCAGCTGCTCAATTTTATTCAGTTCATCACCTTTATTTTCATCAAGGGAGTTCTCTGTCAAGGTTATTTGGTTTGAAAAGTGATCAACAACAATTACATACCGATACATCTTA
>DASTYM010000008.1:0-2159 GCA_035764995.1 Cyclobacteriaceae bacterium
ATTCAGTTTTTAAAAGCTACTCCTTATTATGAAACATCTGATGATAGCTATCTTTACTTTTTAAAAGTGGCTAAATACCGCATTTCGGACAATATTTCGCCTCTTGAGTTCGTAAGGGATGATATCCGCAATATTATTTTGAATAAACGCAAGGTAGAACTTGCCAAAAAACTGGAAGATGATGTTTATAATTCTGCAGCAAGTGAGAAAGAGTTTGAAATTTTTAGATAACAGTTCGATGCGGGTAATGGTCCTTACCGTGACCCTTTTTTTCGTGACAGGTTTTGCAAATGCCCAGGGTGGTTTTGTGGTTGATAAGATTATCAGCAAAGTTGATAATTACATTGTTCTGAAATCAGAATTGGATAAAGCCTACCTCGATTATGTCTCGAATGGCGGCCAGGGCGGTGATCGCACGCGTTGTCAATACCTGGCAATTCTTATTCGTAATAAGTTGATGATGGCGAAGGCTGAAATCGACTCAGTAGTTGTTTCAGATGATGAGGTGGATTCTAATACTGAACGGAGAATGAGTATGATCCTGGCGCAGTATCAGGGATCGGCAGAAGAACTTGAAAGTAAATTTGGAAAGTCCCTGGATCAGATCAAGACTGAATTGCGTGATCAGATTCGCGAGCAGATGGTGGTAAGTGAAATGGAAAGCACCATCACCAAAGGCATTACTATAACACCTGCAGAAGTGAAGCGTTTCTTCAACAAGATTCCGAAAGACAGTTTACCTTTTTTCTCTGCAGAAATCGAAGTGGCACAAATTGTTAAAGTAGCGAAGGTCAGCCAAAAGCAAAAAGAGGAAACACAGCGACAACTCATTGATATTCGAAATCGCCTGCTAGCAGGTGAAGACTTTACGTCTCTGGCGAAGAAATATTCTGCCGACCCTTCTGTGACAAGCAATAATGGCGACATGGGATGGATGGGCCGAGGAATGCTTGTACCGGAATTTGAAGCAATGGCATTTAAATTAAAACCAGGAGAAATTTCTATGCCCGTAGAAACAGAGTATGGTTTTCACATCATCCAATTGATGGAACGAAGAGGTAATGAGTTTCACTCGCGTCACATTTTAATGGCGCCAGCACCATCTGCAGAAGATTTACAGGTGGCTTCTAAATTTCTCGACAGTATTCGAAACGTCATTATCAAAGACAGCATATCATTCCAGAAAATGGCGAAAGAACATTCTGATGACATGCAAACCAAAGGAAGCGGAGGCTTCTTTTCAGATGAGAGTGGAGGTACGCGCATGTCGGTGGATGAAATTGATCCGGTAGTTTTTTTTGCGATTGATTCAATGAAAGTTGGATCCATTTCGAAACCGCTTACTTATCGTACCGATCAGGGAAAGGAAGCCGTTCGAATTTTATTTTATAAGTCAAGAATGGCCCCTCATCAGGCTTCCCTCAAAGATGACTGGAACAGAATCCAACTGGCTGCCCTGAACCAAAAGAAAAACGGAATACTGGAGAAGTGGTTCAATAAGGCAAGAAAGGATGTTTTCATCAGCATAGACCCCGCTTATAATTTTTGTGGTATTTTAGATGAGTAGCATCTACCGCGTGTGTAAAGACCTGAACTTTGCATCCGCTGTTGCGTATTTTTAACTATGTTTAACACGATTGCATGGTAAAATTTTCATCTGACGTGGAGGCGGCCGATGCGTTGGCCGGAACCTACAAGAATTTATCTAAAGAAATAGCTAACGTCATTGTCGGACAAGACGAAGTGGTAAGGCTGGTGCTGACCGGCATTTTTTGTCAGGGTCATTCACTTCTGGTGGGTGTGCCTGGATTAGCCAAAACATTATTGATTCAGACCATCGCGAAAGCACTTGACCTTGAGTTCAAACGTATTCAATTTACACCCGACCTGATGCCCTCCGATATTATTGGAGCGGAAACAATGGATAAGGAACGCAACTTTAAATTTGTGAAAGGCCCTGTCTTTGCCAACATCATTTTGGCCGATGAAATAAATCGTACGCCTCCTAAAACACAGGCAGCGTTGTTGGAATCGATGCAGGAATACGCAGTTACGATTGCAGGTCAGCGGTATGATGTGCCCAAACCGTTTTTTGTGCTGGCAACACAAAACCCGATTGAACAGGAAGGTACATATCCCTTGCCGGAAGCACAGCTGGA
>DASTYM010000009.1:0-2430 GCA_035764995.1 Cyclobacteriaceae bacterium
TACTAGTCAACTTCCTTGAGTAGTTATAAATTAAAATCATCAATACTATCATGAGAACATTCCAGACAAAGTATGCACTCAGTCCAATTGGTGTCATCAGCCAATCCATGTCTATTATCATCAATACAATCGTTGCGATACTTACCATGCCATTGATCCAGAGGAGAATTTGTATTGTTCTGTTTTTTCCTGAGTAATAACCTGACAAGAACCAGGTTGCCACACCCAGAAACCCATAACCCCATATCTCAATTGCCCAGCACAATGACATGGGATTAGCCATTGAAAAACTAGCAATCGTAGAATCGTACTCAGGTTCATAGTTTAGGGCCAATTGCCGGACGAATGTTGTCTGACAGATGTAGTTGAAAGAAATGATGACGAAGAAGGCAATGGTAAACCCAAATGCAGCCAATAAACGGAATCTCTTTCCGGAATTTTCATTATTAAAATCCAGGCAATGACCTGTCACCAGCATCACCATTCCACCGATAAGCAGAAATCCAAAATAGTAGGGTAAGTCCTGAACTATATGATAGTTAGCAGCGAAGACTTCGGGTGAAATCCAGGATGGTTGAGGTTTAACGTAATAGACCAAAAGAAAGCCTAACGGGCCGGAAGTTATGTAACCGGTAAGCGCAACGAGTGCACTATTGGCAATTGCTCGATTACGACTCACCTCCATACTTTATAATATTTATGGTGTGAATGTCGATTTGAATAACTCAAAGGAAAATGACGATAGACATTGCCAAATCATGATAAAAATCACCAATGTCAGTTATGGACTATGCCTAGTGAAATCACTATTTTTGATATTCATCCATCCTCTGCTGGTAAATGGATTTTTCACTAATTACGAACGAGGCTTACCGGGAGATTTTCCAAAGTATGTCGGAGGGAATCATTATGGTCGGAGCATCCGGAAAAATTGCCATTGCCAACCCTGTGGCAGCGCAGTTATTCGGTTACTCTCCAGATGAACTTATTGGGATGGGTTTGGAAAGTCTTTTGCCTGAAAGATACCGTAAAGGACATATGAATCTCAGGGCAGCTTTTAATTCCAATCCTCTCCCAAGACGTATGGGGGCTGGTCGGGACTTAACCGCACTTCGCAAGGATGGATCGGAATTCCCGGTCGAGATAAGTCTTAGTTATACGCAAGTTCAGGGAAAGTTACTTGTCATGGCCTTTATCAGTGACATCTCCCAGCGCAAGAAAGTTGAAGACGCACTCAAAAAAAGCGAAGAACAATTGCTTGTGTATGCGTCAGAGCTAGAGAGAAAAGTCGAAATGAGGGCTCATGCTTTGAATAACACTATTGCTGAACTTGAAAGGGAAGTTATCATCAGGAAGAGAGCAGAGGAAGAGACAAAAAATGCGCTTGAAAAGGAGCGCGAACTAAATGAACTGAAATCAAAGTTCGTTTCAATTGCTTCGCACGAGTTTAGAACACCGCTGAGCACTATGCTCGGCTCTATTGATCTCATTGAACATTACAAAAATGAAAAAGACCTTGAGAAACAAGCCAAGCACATCGGTCGAATAAAATTATCAATCAATAACTTAACGCAAATTTTGAATGATTTTCTTTCTCTCGGAAAATTGGAAGAAGGCAAAGTTGAGGTTCGTGTCGAAATCATCAATCTGAGTATTTTTTTAAATGATATTAAAGAAGAAGTTTACCCATTTCTGAAAGACAACCAAGATGTTAAAATTACTTGCCATCCTGAAGCGACCACAATTCAATCAGATGACAGGATACTCAGGAATATTTTGCTTAACTTAATCTCAAATGCAAGCAAATATTCAGATCCCGGGAAGTCAATAGCTA
Organism: Cyclobacteriaceae bacterium; assembly: GCA_035764995.1. Taxonomy (GTDB): domain Bacteria; phylum Bacteroidota; class Bacteroidia; order Cytophagales; family Cyclobacteriaceae; genus UBA2336. Next base: position 1,835 of record DASTYM010000009.1, read on the forward strand.
TTGATTGCGAAGGTGATAATGGCAAGATTGTGTTTCACGTAACTGACAATGGAATTGGTATTCCGGAAGGAGATCAGAAATATCTATTTACTCGATTCTTTCGTGCAAGCAATGCAGGAAATATTCAGGGCACCGGGCTCGGCCTTAATATTGTAAAAAGGTATGTTGACCTGATTGGCGGGAATATTTCATTCACAAGTGAATATGGGAAAGGCAGTACATTCCATGTAGAAATACCTCATAACTATTATGAAGACGAAAATCGTTTTAATCGAAGACAATCCTGAAATCAGAGATAATACACAGGAGTTACTGGAAATAGCCGGGTATCAGGTACTTGCCGCACAAAACGGAAAGGAAGGAGTGACGCTAACTCAAAAAGAAAAACCCGACTTAATTATTTGTGATGTCATGATGCCTGAGTTAGATGGCTATGGTGTGCTTCATATACTTAACAAGGACGAAAAGACCGCTGGAATACCGTTTATTTTCTTAACGGCTAAAACAGAAAAAGCCGATGTTCGAAAGGGAATGGATCTTGGGGCTGACGATTACCTGACAAAACCCTTTGAAAGAACCGATTTACTAAACGCCAT
>DASTYM010000010.1:0-5729 GCA_035764995.1 Cyclobacteriaceae bacterium
TCGAAGAACTGATCCACGCGAATTCAGGCGAAGTAATCAGGAATACAGATTCTAATCCTTTATAAAGTTCGCGGTTAATTTGAGCGATGCTGTTTTCGTATTCAAAGTCAGTTGTATTGCGAAGGCCTCTCAATAAATAGGAAGCTCCATTTTTTTTTGCAAACTCGGCTGTGAGTTCGGCAAACTGGGCAACTTTAATATTTGGATAGTTCTGAAAGGTTTTTCTGATACGGTCCATCATTAGCTCAATTTCGAAATACCGAACGCTTTTTTGCGTGTTGTATCCGATCGCGATAATGATCTCGTCAAATAGTTCAAGTCCCCGCAACACAATATCCTCATGACCTTTGGTAAACGGATCAAACGATCCGGGAAAGAGTGCAACGCGTTTTTTCATTCCATATCAGGTTGTAGTAATTTAAAGGTCGCAGAAATACAGGAAATTACCAATCGGCTTTTATCCGCAAAGTTTAATGCTGTACAGATCAAAAAAGTGATGATCCTGTGCCTCATCAAAGAAGTAACTAAACTGAAGGCATTTAGGCCGCTCACCAAATGTTACGTTGCTGATGTATTTGTAAAACTCGTGATAGTGCGGTGAATTTTTCCCGATGTAACCCCACAGTACAACCTGACCTGTTCGTTGATCCATGTTCAGTGATTTCATGACGAGCATGATGTACTTGATGTAGTCCGAGAATTGTTTGATCACAAACTGATTGTAATAGATCAACTTTCCCTTATGAGCAGATAAAATATGAAGTTTAAACCGATCGATATATACATACAAGGGATTGTCATTTCGGTTTTTCGCAAACTCCATGATCCCTTCTATCAAAACACCGGATTGATGAATGAATGTGGGAGTAATATTCGGATAAATATTTTCGAGCCACACTTTGATATCTTTATGAACAGCAAAAACAGTGACTGCCTGCGTACTTTTTAACGACACCGGAATAAAATCTTCCTGATCGGTGTTAATGTGGGTGTTGAATTTCAAATAGTCAGTTAAAGCATCTTCTGAATAGAGTGCCTGTGGAACCTGAACAAAACTTTGATTCTTAAATGACACTTTGATGTTCTTCCAGAAGCCGGCTTTTAGAAAAGCATGAGCTTCAAAAAGCTGATCAAGTGTTGTCACCAATTCAGGGTGAGAAGACACATTCGGAAAAACGTAATCCTCCAGAAACAAAAACCGGTCATCCTCATCGTTCACAACACCAATCTGAAAATCACGTGTACCGATATTCATATACAATACATATTGATGAATATTCTCTTCATCAAATTGTTCGTCTCTGATTTTTTTAATGAGTTTATAAGTGACTGCTGTTGTCTGCAAGGCTATTAAAGTTTCCAGTGGTTATACAATTATAATTATTTTACCCTGCAAATTCGGCCTTTTGGGCCTATATTCTGTAAAAACCGCTTAACTTTTTTAAATCATCGATAGATTTGACGAACCTGAAAATCCCATGACGCTCATCTGCCGGGATCGACATGATTGTGTTGAAGTCCAGGTACCGGACATCTTCGATAAGTTGGTTAGCAGAAGTGCTCTCAGGATCGGTTCCTGTGGTAATCACACCTTGTTCATGGTTGACCTCAAAAAATAACTCAATTGCGTGCAGCGGAGGCTTAATAAATTCACACGTGAAAAGGAGTCTGACGGGGTTGACAAAAATGGAGGCTTCTTCCAGAAATTCCCTCGTCAGCGCATCATGAGCCGATTGTCCGAATTCTAATCCACCTCCTGGGGGTGCCCAAAAGTCCCCCTTGGTCAGGTGCTTGTGGTTAACCATCAATAACTGGTCATTCTGCCAGCATAAACCACTCACCCTAATCCGGACCCGGTTACCATATTTTTCAAGAATCTCGGATTCTATTGGGTTACTTGGCATAATTATTCGTTATGGAGGAGAAACTTACATAAAGCCAATATTTTTGAATGATATTGGCAGAATTGTTGTTCCAAGCTTATTAACTTTGAAAAAAATTAAGATATGAAGAAGTATTCAATTTTAGGTGTTCTGGTTTTGATTGGATCGTTAGCCTTCGGTCAGGAAGCAGCAAAGCCAGCTCCGGCTGCTAAAGTAGACGGCCCTGTTTTAACCCTTGAGACCAGCACACATGATTTTGGTAACATTACCCAAGGTGATGTTGTAGAGCGCGTATTTAAGTTTAAGAATACCGGAAATCAGCCCCTGATTATCACTAACATTCAAACATCCTGCGGATGCACCACACCTGTATGGCCTCGTGATCCGATTATGCCAGGCGGTTCAGGTGAGATTAAAGTAGGTTTCAACAGCGCTGGTAAGATGAATAAGCAAACCAAAACATTGCCTATTCTTTCAAACTCAGTGACGGACGCGTCTATCACGTTTACGACAACTGTGTTGGCAAAACAGCCTCAATAATTTTGACGTAAAACATTTAGTAAAGCCGCTCACAGAGCGGCTTTATTTTTTTTCGGCTAAGCTCAAATTACTTTTTATTGTAGATGCCAACTGCCAGGAAAAGCCATCCCACGATTAGCAGCACTCCTCCAAAGGGTGTTGCCATGGCAAAGGATGTATTGTTCGTGAAGCATAATAAGTAAAGGCTTCCGCTGAACAAGATGGTTCCGGCAAGGAAAAACGGGGCCGCAGTTCTCAGGAATTTAGAATGGATAAATTGTTGGGCAATACCAGCAACCAGTAATGCAAAAGCATGGTAGAATTCGTATCGTACTGCCAGTTCAAAAGTATCAAGCCTGCCTGTTTGTGTTAGCATAGCTTTTAAAGCATGCGCTCCAAAAGCACCGAGGGCTACTCCTAAACCACCCAGAATTGCTCCTGCTAATAAAGTTGTTCGTTGATTCATTTTTCTTTAGGTCTCAATACTTAATACTTATTACTCAATACTAAATTCTCAATTTCTCAATTTCTCAATTTCTCAATTTCTCTCACCAAATATAGCAGTACCAACCCGTATCAACGTACTTCCTTCTTCAATAGCAATTTTATAATCGTTGCTCATGCCCATAGAAAGTTCTTTCATTTCAACACTGGGTATGTTCATCAGTTTTATTTTTTCGAAGAGTGATTTCAGGGTCTTAAATTCAGTTCTGATTTTATCGACATCTTCCGTAAGGGTGGCCATTCCCATGAGGCCGGTAATTTTTATATTCGTCAGGATTTTCAATTCATTCGCCTGAAGCAATTCCATCACTTCTGCTTCTGAGAAACCAAATTTAGTTTCTTCGTCAGCAATATGGATTTGTAACAAACAGTTTATCTTACGATTGTTTTTGAGTGCTTGTTTGTTAATCTCCACCAATAACTTCAGACTGTCTACCGAGTGTATTAACTGCACAAACGGAGCAATGTACTTGACCTTATTGCTTTGCAAGTGGCCGATCATGTGCCATTGAATATCCCGGGGCATGACTTCGTACTTCTGTGCAAGTTCCTGGGCTTTATTTTCTCCAAAAATGCGTTGGCCTGCGTTATAGGCTTCCTGTATTTTATCAACTGGCTGGGTCTTACTAACCGCGATCAGGGAGCATTCTACGGGCAGCGATTCCTTCAATCTTTCTATATTATTTTTAATGCTCATTCTGTATTTTTGGAACCCATTCGGGGCTAATTCAACTAATTATGGCGATTTTAGGAACCTTGCTCAAAAAAGGAATTCGCTTACGCGAAATGATGGAGCAAGATTACACTTCTCCTTTTGATCTTCAAAAAAAGGAATTAAAAGAACTCCTCATAGCAGCCAGTCAGACTGATTTTGGCAAGTATTATAACTTTCAGGATATTCTTCATGCCTTTCGGAAAGGTGACAAAGATTTTTATAAAGTTTTCAAGCGGAACATCCCCATTCATACCTACAATAAAATCTATAATGATTGGTGGAAGTTGTCATTGAAGGGGGTCAAGAATGTTTGCTGGCCTGGCCGAATCAAATATTTTGCCTTGAGTTCGGGTACATCCGAATCTGCATCCAAACACATTCCCGTTACAAAAGAGATGACCAAGGCGATCCAGAAAACCAGTATTCGCCAAATCCTCACACTCTCTAAATACGATTTACCTGCTGATTTTTTTACAGCTGGAATATTGATGTTAGGCGGAAGTACGCATTTGAATAAGCGGGGGAAATTTTTTGAAGGAGATTTGAGTGGTATCCAGGCAGCCAAGTTACCGTTTTGGTTCCAGCATTTTTACAAGCCAGGAAAAAAGATTGCCAAGACCCGGAACTGGGATAATAAACTTGATGCGATCACACGTGATGCAAAAAAGTGGGACATCGGAATTATAGTTGGTGTGCCGGCATGGATCCAGATCCTGATGGAAAAAATTATCGAGTATCATGAAGTAGATAATATTCATGAGATTTGGCCCAACCTGATGGTGTACGTTCATGGTGGTGTTTCCTTTGATCCGTATCGAAAAGGATTCGAAAAATTATTAGGAAGACCTATTCACTATATTGAAACCTACCTGGCTTCTGAGGGCTTTGTTGCCTTCCAGGCTTTTCCAAACAGACGCTCGATGCGAATTGTTTTGAACAATGGAATTTTCTATGAGTTTGTTCCATTTGAAGATAAAAATTTCGATTCGAACGGAGAGATTAAACCTGATGCCGAGGCTCTTTTGATTGATGAAGTGGAGGAAGGAAAAGAATACGCCATTCTGATGTCAAGCTGCTCAGGGGCCTGGCGTTATCAGATCGGTGACGTAATCAAATTTACGTCAATTGAAGAATCTGAAATCGTTATCACCGGTCGCACAAAGCATTTCTTAAGTTTATGCGGTGAGCACCTGTCAGTCGACAATATGAACAAAGCGATCGAGCTGGTTTCAAACGACCTCAATATTGATGTGAAAGAGTTTACGGTCGCAGGTATTCCGCACGGTACCTTATTTGCGCATCATTGGTATGTTGGTACTGATGACAAGGTGGATAAAAAGGTGCTACGCGAAAAAATCGATACTCATTTGAAAGAATTGAATGATGACTATGCCGTAGAACGAAGTGCTGCATTAAAAGAAATTCATGTAGACGTACTTCCCGTCAAGACTTTTTACGATTGGATGGAGTCGAAAGGTAAAGTAGGGGGTCAGAATAAATTTCCGAGGGTTATTAAAAGTGCTCAACTGGAGGATTGGAAATCTTTCCTTGAAACTCATTCGAATGGAAATCGTTCTTAAAGGAATTTTTTCCGGATTTGTGTTGGCCATCCTGGTGGGTCCTGTTTTTTTCACGCTTCTGCAAACCAGCATTGAGAGAGGTTTTTCCAGTGGTGTATACGTTGCCATTGGTATTTCTGCGAGCGATGCACTTTATATATCCCTTTCGTATTTAGGATTCGCCAGTTTTTTTAACAGTCCCGAGTTTCAGGTCTACCTGGGCTACATCGGTGGGTTTATCATTTTTTGTTTCGGAGCGTATTACCTTTTCATCAAGAGCCGCAAAAAAATGAATTTTAGCGCGGAGCATGTCAGGGAGAAAAAGCCACTCAAATTAATGGCAAAGGGTTTTATTATTAACGGCTTTAACCCAATGGTGCTCATATTCTGGATTGGTACCATCAGCATAGCGACAGGAAAGCTTGGATATACGAAAGCACCTCAAGCTCTTACATTTCTGTTTTCCATTGTTGGAACCGTTTTTATCACAGACCTTATAAAAGCTAAACTGGCAGATCAATTGAGGGTTATTCTCACGCCTGGAATCAT
>DASTYM010000011.1:0-7993 GCA_035764995.1 Cyclobacteriaceae bacterium
TTCAGCTAAAAAATCGAGTGACAAATATAAGCATATAGCCCTAATCTTTAGCGTTAAGTAATCGTAATCAACTGACTAAATACGTGGAAAATAAGCTTCCTTACCGAATATACTTATCGAAACTCTTGTAGTCGCGCTCAAACAAGACTTCCTTGGGCAAGGATTTAAAATACTCGTAAGTAATTTTCAAGCCATCAGCCCTGGAAACCTTTGGCTGCCACCCCAATAATTCTTTTGCTTTGGTAATATCTGGCTGGCGCTGCTTGGGGTCGTCTTTTGGTAGCGGCTTGGTAATTATTTTTTGGTTTGTTCCGGTGAGCTTAATAACCTCCTGCGCAAACTGCATGATGGTAATCTCATCGGGGTTTCCAATATTAACAGGTAAATGATAATCAGACATCAATAACCTGAAAATACCGTCTACCTCATCATCTACGTAACAGAAGGAACGCGTTTGTGATCCATCACCAAATACAGTTAAATCTTCTCCACGCAATGCCTGACCAATAAAAGCCGGCAACACTCGTCCATCATTTAGCCGCATGCGGGGGCCGTATGTGTTAAAAATTCTGACAATCCTTGTATCCACTTTATGATAGGTGTGATACGCCATCGTCATGGCCTCCTGGAAACGCTTGGCTTCATCGTACACACCCCTCGGTCCAACCGGGTTTACATTTCCATAATATTCTTCAGGCTGAGGGTGAACCAGCGGATCACCATATACTTCTGAAGTTGATGCAATTAATATCCTTGATTTCTTAACACGCGCTAAGCCAAGGAGATTATGAATTCCAAGGGAACCAACTTTTAATGTTTGAATCGGAATTTTTAAGTAATCAATGGGGCTGGCCGGTGAAGCAAAATGAAGTATATAGCGTAATTCACCCGGAACATGTACAAACGTTGAAACATCGTGGTGATAAAATTCAAAGTCGGGATGCTTGAAGAGGTGTTCAATATTACGCACATCACCGGTAATGAGGTTGTCCATGGCTATTACATGGAAACCTTCCCTGATAAAACGATCACACAAGTGGGAACCCAGGAAACCCGCTCCACCTGTGATTAGTACTCTTTCTTTCTTAGGCATAAAGGCTGCAACTTAAGAAGATTTAAAAACAAATAAAATGTGCTCACTGGTTGCCAGTCGCCAGTTGCCCGGTAGTCGGTAATCGGTAATCAGTTACGGTTGGCTCGATGCAACCCATGCCAGGGGACAAGTTGCCAGTCTCCGGTTGCCAGTTGCCGGCTTATCGGTAATCAGTCATTGGTAATCGGTAATCAGTTATCTGTAAAGGTGTTAAGATTGAAAGGCACTGCCTCTCTGCGTCTTGGCGTCTTTGGGCTTAATTACTTTACCCGATTATATTACACAACATTTATTTTACCGCTTAGGCGCAAAGAGACTGGAGACCGGAGATCACCATGATCAAATTCTTCAACGGTCATTTCTTCTTACTTGCTCATCTATTGAGGTACAATTCTGACAAGAAAATCTCGTATTCCAACATGCTCAATTCCATTGCGACTGCCGGAGGCATGTTCGTCCATGCTCACTACAAATTTGGGGTAGTTATCCAGTATTAATTCCAGGTTTCCAAATTCACGTTGTATCGTTTTCTCATCAGATAACAAATACGTGACCTGCACATACATTTTTTCGCTACCTCGCTGGCAGACAAAATCGATTTCTTTGTCCTGAAATTTACCAATGTGCACTTCATAACCGGCTACGCGTAAATGCAGGTACACAATGTTTTCCAATATCTTTCCAATATCGGTTGAACGATACCCCAATAAGGCATGGCGTAAGCCCATATCTTCCAAATAATATTTCTGACCTGTTTCAAAAATCTTCTTTCCGCGCAACTCCATACGATTAACTTTCAGTACAAAAAATGCTTCTTCCAAATGCATCAGGTAATTTAAAATGATGTTAGGAGAAACAGCAACTTTCTGCGCTTTTAAGAAATCGCTTATACTCTTTGCCGAAAGTAAACTTCCTGTGTTGTCTGCAAGATATCGCACAAGATTTTCGAGTAATGCCGCATTGCGGGTATTATGCCGCGCGACTACGTCTTTAAAAAGAATGGCTGCATAAATATTCCGGAGATAATCATACACTAAATCGTCTTTCAACTCAAGATTGACAAGGTAAGGAAGCCCGCCAAACTTCAGGTAATTTAAAAAGTTATCAGGGTGATCTGTTGTCTGTCTGAATACTAAAAACTCAGAATACGTTAATCCAAAAATTTTGAATTCAACATATCGCCCACTTAAATACGTTGCTAGTTCACCGGATAACAGAAAGGCATTGCTTCCTGTAATGTATAAATCGTGTTCACCTTTCGCCTGTAAACTTCGAAGAGCCTTTTCAAATCCATTGATGTCTTGAACTTCATCAATAAAAATATAATTGCGCTCTCCCGCTCGAATATGCTCATTCAAGTACTTCATCAGCGATTTATGATCGCCTAAGGGTTCAAATTCGTGAAACTCTTTATTAATGTAAATAATTGGGGCCTCAGGATGGCTGCTTCGAATCACATCCATCAACTGGAATAACAGGTAACTTTTGCCTACCCTTCGCTGACCAATCAGTACTTTAATCAGGTTTTGCCCAATAAAGGGTTTAATCCTGTTCAAATAAATAGGCCTGGAAATGTATTTTTGCAAGGTTTTAAATTAGTTTTAAGTATACTTAAATAATAATCCAAATCTATGGAATTATTTAAATATACATAAAATGAGTGGTTACAAGTTGCCGGTCGCCAGTTGCCGGTAATCAGTTATCGGTTATCGGTATGCACTGTCCTGAATACGATTGATCGTTTTTTACTAATCTGTACCATGAGGCCGGAAACCGGAGACTGGAGACCGGAAACCAGACGCGGTCATTTGCAAAGAAAAAATGGATTCAATAAGTCTTCTTTATTGTACATGAGTTCGGTTGGGCTGTTATGCTGAAACACTTTTAATCCGACAGCATTGACAACTGCATGTGCGGCTGCTGTGTCCCACTCCATCGTGGGTGCGAAACGTGGATAAACATCTGCTTTATCTGAAACAAGTAGCATAAATTTCAGGCTGGAACCGGACGATACCAATGACGGGTTTTTTAAAGAGTCAATAAATTGCTGTGTGTCGTCATTCATGTGTGACCGGGAGGCTACTATACGCAAACCGGAACGGTTCAGGTCAATGGTTTTTCGTGGAGGGAGTTCAGTAGTTTTTCCATTCAACTGCAGAAACGCGCCCAGACCTTCACCTCCATAATAGATTTCACCTGTAACCGGGACTGACACCACTCCCATGAGAGGTTTATTATTTTGTATGAGTGCAATGTTTACCGTAAACTCTCCATTACGTTTGATGAATTCTTTTGTGCCATCTAATGGGTCAACCATCCAGAATGTGCTCCAGTTTTTTCGTTCTTCGTAAGGGATGCTTTTTCCTTCTTCACTGAGGATTGGCAGATTTGAAGATTGCAAAATTTGAACAATCGCCTGATGTGCTTTTTTGTCGGCTAACGTTAATGGTGAATTGTCTCCTTTCAATTCTGTTTGAAAGTCGTTTGAGTTATAGACACTCAGTATTTCCTGGCTTGCAGCTTGAGATGCCTGGAGGGCGAGGTCTAAAAGTAGTTTGACATCTTTCATTTTTTACAAGTGACTAAAAGCACATTCATTATTTATTTTACCGCTGAGGTGCAGAAATGCTAAGATAGGTCTTCGCTTTTTTTCACCACAGAGGGCACAAAGGTTTTCACAGAGGGCACAGAGTGAATCAGTTTGCTTTCAACTATGAACTGTTCATGTTTAGTGCTGGCTTTTGCCACAAATAAACCAAGATTCTCTGCGCCTTTGCGGTTAATTTACAATACCCGGTTAATTTCGCTACACAATCATCCCTGCAGCAATGGTTTCATTAGTGGCTTCATCAATCAGGATGATGCTTCCGGTGATTCTGTTTTTTCTGTAACCATCAAATGCCAGGGGTTGTGCTGTACGGATTTTTACGCGGGCAATTTCGTTCATGGAAAGTTCACTTGCGTTCTCCAGTCGCTTCAGACTGTTGATATCAAGTTTGTATTGAATTTCTTTCAGCACACCGCGTACTTCTTTGGTGGTATGACGAACGAAGAATTTTGTATTAAGACTTACCGGGCGTTGGTTCATCCAGCAGAGCATCAAATCAATATCCTGATCCGATTGCGGATGATTGTTGGGTTTCGTGATAACATCTCCCCTGCTGATATCAATCTCATCTTCAAGCGTAATCGTTACGGACATCGGTGCAAAGGCTTCCGTTAATTGTTTACCTCCAAGTTCAACAGTCTTAATTTTCGTACTGAAGCCCGAAGGCATGATCATTACTTCATCGCCAGGTCTGAAAATTCCCCCTGCAACCCTACCCGCATAGCCGCGGAAATCCTGGTGGTCTTTTGTTTGTGGACGAACTACATACTGAACAGGAAAACGCGCATCGATGTGGTTGTAATCACTCTCGATATGAACGGTTTCAAGCATGTGGAGAAGCGTTGCACCCTGATACCATTTCATATTCTCCGATCTATTCACCACGTTATCTCCTGCCAATGCACTGATAGGAACAAACTGGATGTCGTGCACTTCAAGCTTGGAGGAAAAGGCTTTGTAGTCCTGAACAATTTTTTCAAATACTTGTTCGTCATAGTTAACCAGATCCATTTTGTTAACGCAAACTATAACGTGCGGAATTTTTAGAAGGGACGCAATGTAGGAGTGGCGGTATGTTTGTTCTACCAAACCTTTTCTGGCATCAATTAATATCAAGGCAAGATTTGCTGTAGACGCCCCCGTAACCATGTTGCGGGTATACTGAATATGACCAGGAGTATCCGCAATAATAAATTTACGCTTTGGTGTCGCGAAGTATCTGTACGCTACATCAATTGTAATTCCTTGCTCCCGCTCGGATTTCAAACCATCAGTCAATAAAGAGAGGTCAACATAATCGAAACCCTTTTTAGCACTCGATGCCTCGACAGCCTCTAATTGATCCTCAAAGATTGACTTACTGTCATACAAGAGTCTTCCTATCAAGGTACTCTTTCCATCGTCAACGCTTCCAGCAGTTGTAAATCGTAATAGTTGGTTCATAAATAGTTGCCAGTCACCGGTTGCCAGTTTCCGGTTATAGGGGTTAGTTACAATATTAATCCAAATTCTCTTCTACCCATTGAATAAACTTGTTAATTCTCTTACTTAATAAATCATATTCACCTTTAAGCTGATCGTACTTGACCTTATCTATGAGTGAACCGGTTTCAAACAAGAAATCGAGATGAACAATAGTTTCATCACACTCCGATTGTGAGTAAGTCAAATGTTTGATGTAGTCCGCTTTATAACGTCTCCTTCCATATCCTTCAACATTCCCTAACCGGCAATAGGTAATTGACAAACTGGGGACGGGTAATCAGTAAGCGGTAATCAGTAAGCGGTAATCAGTAATCGGTAACAGGTGACTGGTAACCGGAAACTGGCGACCTGTAACCTGCAACTAAACCAACCCTTTTTCTTTTGCAATCTTATTTAAAAGCTCCAACGCTTCCTCTCTATTGTTCCGAATTTCACCCTCCAAGATAGCTTCCTTTATCTGCTCTTTTATATCGCCTACAATTTTACTTGGCGTGAGGTTAAACATTTTGATAATCTCGTCACCCGTAATCGGTGGTTGGAAGTTGCGAATATGATCCTTCGCCTCCACTTCGGCCATTTTCTCTTCAACGATATCGAAGTTTTTTAAATATCGATTCACTTTGTCGTTGTTTTTAGAAGTGATATCAGCCCTGCAAAGTTTCATGAGTGAATCGATGTCATCTCCGGCTTCAAACAACAATCTGCGGATCGCAGAATCGGTTACTTCCTTCGCCAACGGGATGGGTCGCAGGTGCATGCGCACAAGTTTCTGAACAAAGTCCATCCTGTCGTTCATCGGGAGTTTCATTCTCCGGAAAATCCCGGGTACCATACGCGCACCTTTATCTTCATGACCGTGAAAGGTAAAACCATGAATTTTATCAAAACGTTTGGTCTGTGGTTTGGCAATGTCGTGAAGGATGGCTGCCCATCTCAGCCACAAGTCATCTGAAACTTTCGCAACATTATCCAACACCTGAAGTGTGTGATAAAAATTATCTTTGTGGGCATTCCCTCCCACATACTCAACACCCTGAAGCAATACCATTTCCGGGAAGAAGAGTTTTAACAAGCCGCTCTGGAAAAGCAATTTAAACCCGTACGAAGGAACAGGGCTGAGAATAATTTTATTCAGTTCGTCTGTAATCCTTTCCTGCGAAACAATTTTCAATCGCTCATGCTGATCAGCAATTGCCTGAAAGGTATCCGCCTCAATGTCAAAATTAAGTTGTGACGCAAAGCGAATAGCGCGCATCATGCGAAGCGGATCGTCTGAAAAAGTAATAGCAGGTTCTAATGGCGTCCGGATTATTTTTCTTTTCAGATCCGTTACTCCATCAAACGGGTCAATCAACGAACCATAGCTCTCTTTATTCAGACTAATGGCCATCGCGTTGATGGTAAAATCTCTTCTTTTTTGGTCATCGTCCAGGGTACCATCTTCTACAATTGGTTTCCGCGACTCGCTCCGGTAGGATTCTTTCCGGGCACCTACGAATTCAAGATCCCAATCATCGAGTGCAATCTGGGCCGTGCCAAAATTCTTATACACATGAACCTGTGAGCGAAGTGTTGCTGCAACCATCTCTGCCAACTCAATGCCACTGCCTACGCAAACAAAATCAATATCTTTTGATGGTCTTTTAAGTAGAATGTCACGCACATAACCTCCCACTACAAATACCTGAAGGTTTGCTTTATCAGCTACCTGACCAACGGTTTTGAATACCGGATGCTCTAACGAAGATGAAAGATTCATGAACTCCAAAAAAAAGAGTTCAAATTTACTACAAATTAGCTATTAGCTATTAGCCAAAAGCTGAAGGCTAATTCTAATCCTTATAAAATGTAGGACAAGGGATGAACCGCTCTCTCTTCTTTGACTTAGCCGGGTTATCGATGTTCAATTTGTATTTAAGTGCGATCTCATGGGCACCACCCGCGATTGGCCCAAGTTCAGAAACCGTTATATCATAACTATAACTCAATTCAATTTTCGCGAGCTGAAATCCAAGGATTACCACCACAGCATCCTGGCTGATATTGTCCTTTACATTTTGCACGATCGGTATTCCGCGGTACCACAATCCAACCACCACTGGCTCATATAAAAAGTAAGTTCCGATATCGAGCTGATCAAAAGGTCCCTGATGTTTGTAAACAAACGAAGGAGCAATTGCGGCTACTCGATCACGTTTTTGCAAACCATGATAAAGCGGAATTCTTATTCCACCATGAACCGTGGTCTTGATTGGTATCGATGCATCATCCTCCATCAATGACCGGTTGGGTTCATTCAGGTGCGATGCCGCAAATCCAAGCCAGATTTTCCGATTGTACAATAACGCTCCGGCTCCGAAATCAAAATAGGTAGTACTGCTAATATTATCATAGTCGGTACTGGGCGGAAGATTTCCATCGGAATCAAATTCAAGCTGATCATTAAAAATTAATTTATTGAAATCGATGTTGCGGAAGGCCACACCAAAATTTAAACCGGAAGAAAACACCCATTTATCTGCCAGCTGAACCCGGTAGGAGTATTGAAAATTAAATTGGGTTGATTTCAATCCTGCTGTACCTGCTTTATCAACAACAATCAATGCACCAATGCCACTGTTCAGGTTCTGAAGGTTGTAATCATACGAAAATGCATACGTCACAAAACCATTCGTAATCGCTGGCCATTGATTGCGGTGATTGGCAATAAACCGATGGTCGTTCGCAGTTCCGCTAAATGCGGGATTGAGGTACAACGGGGCAGAATAATACTGGGAGAATTCCGGATCCTGCGCGAACAGTTGCGT
>DASTYM010000012.1:0-4407 GCA_035764995.1 Cyclobacteriaceae bacterium
AGGATTGGAAGAACTGATCATCTTAAAGAACGGAGCTAACTTTGACTCAGAAGTATATGCAGGTGAAAAAGAAGCGACTTATGACTTCTCCTATGTGATTGAGAATCTTCCTAACGGAACTGTAACCAACTTTACATTTCAGGCGCTCGATGCAAATGATCGCTATTCAAACTTAGCAACCATTGCCGTTACTGTAAGCAGCAAAGAAGTGGTTGAAGTGACTGGTGTTATCAGTGCCAGCACAACATGGACAGTGAATAAAATTTATCACCTCAATGGTTTCGTACGTGTAGGTGACGATGCTAAACGTGCCGGTGGTACAAACGTAACTGGTGTTACATTAACAATCGAGCCTGGTACAATCATTATGGGTGCCCGTGAAACAAAAGGACCCCTTGTTGTTCAGCGCGGCAATAAAATTGTTGCTGTTGGTACGGCTGCTAATCCTATCATCTTTACATCTGAGCGCCCGGCTGGTCAGCGCTTACCTGGTGATTGGGGTGGCCTTGTAATCGTAGGCCGTGCAGTAAATAACCAGGGTGCAAACGTAGAATTAGAAGGTGGTTATGGTGCATACCATGGAATTGGTGATTCACCATTAACAACTCCTGATGAAGACGATTCTGGCGAATTGAAATATGTAAGAATTGAATATGCCGGTATTCCAATTAACCCGAACCAGGAAGTAAACTCATTGACTATGGGAAGCTTGGGCTCAACTACAAAACTTTCATACGTGCAATGCTCATTCGGTTTGGATGATGGTTTCGAGTGGTTTGGTGGTAAGGTAAATGCAAAATACCTTGTTGTGTACCGCGGCCTTGATGATGATTTCGATGTTGACTACGGATTCAGCGGTAACGTACAATGGGCTATTGGTATCCGTGATAATACATTGTCAGATCAATCTGGTTCTAACGGATTTGAAGTAGATAACGATGGATCAGGTTCAGCTGCAACTCCTTTTACTTCGGCAGTATTTTCGAACGTGTCTATCATCGGACCGAAGAAAAGCAAAGATTTGAATATTCAGGATAACTTCCAAAATGCTATGCACTTGCGTAGAAATAATAAGATCAAGATTTACAACTCAGTTTTTACAGGCTATCCAAATGGTTTATTTATCGATGGTTCTGCAACAGTGACCAATGCATCAAATGCTGATTTACAAGTGCGCAACCTTGTGCTAGCAGGCGTTGATGGCTGGGGTGGTAACGGATACGGTTCTGTAGCTACTGCAACAGAGATCGCAGGTGTAACAGGCTTACCTTTCGGAACGAATACTCAAGCTCCTGCAGTTCCTCGCGGATTCATCTTTGCAACAACCGCTAATATTGGTGCAGATCCTGCTCAAACATGGTTCTTAACGGCATCCTTTGGAAACGTGCTGGAAGACAAGTGGACTGATATCGGCCTCAATGAATCTTACTTTGATTTGGGTACACCAAACTTTTTACCAACTGGTACTGTATTGTTGAACAAAGCAGACCTTTGGTCTAACTGCCCTGGAGCGGGTACTTACTTCGATAAGACTGTGAATTACATTGGTGCGTTTGGTACGTCTGATTGGACTACTCAGTGGACTAACTTCAATCCACAAGCAACAAATTATCAATAAATAGTTTAGGTAGATTAACAGAAAGTCGGAGCCTCTCTCCGACTTTTTTTATTTTTAAAGTATGAAGAAGTCGATTGTTGTTTTTTGTCTTTGCGGACTGTTTCTCCTTTCCTGCAAGGATAAATATGAAGTGAAGAGTTATTATACCCAGGCTGAGCAGGACACCCTACTGACCAATATCATAACCTATGTTTACAGCAGGCCAACCTATGCCGATTGGCAATCACGATTTGAACTGAAGTATCGAAAATATTATGTGAGTCATATCAAGGACTTTCAATTTCAGCACTACTTCATTGATGAAGACAGTACTCATTATTTCTATTTGATCAGACCAGCCCGGGGACCGGAAGGAAACATAAGAGGAGTTGGTGGCTCATTCAAAATGGACAGAGATGGAAAGATCACATCGTTCAAAGAAGTATTTAATACGCCTATTGCTACGCAAGAACAATTGAATACGAGAGGAGTTGAGTTATTTAAGTGGATGGTACTCCACGGAAACATAGACGATTACCTGAAAAACCCTGACTACATCGAATGGCCTAATCAAATGACCTACTATGACACCATTCAACATGAATGGCTAATTAAGCCAGGGTTATAATGGAGGCGATTGCTAAAGGCAACAGGAGATAAGGAGAAGCCCCACCACAAGAATGATACTTACCGAAAGGTATCCCCAAAAATCAGTGCTTTTCATTGGATAGCTTATAGTATAAAAGTATCCAACCTGTATTAATTCCTCGTTAACTCCAATCGAACTTTAAATTAACGATGTTCGTGGAAATTATGGATTCAGCAATTGTGAACGCTCGTTAATTAACCTTGCTTTGTCTTTGCTTGTGCGTTTCCACCATCTTTTTGATTTGCTCTGTGGCAATAGCAACTGAATCCTGATCTTTTTTATTTTTAGCGATCGCAGCGATCAGCGTTTCATACTCCAGCTTGTTTTCGGCCTGTAATTTTTCCAGGCGGAGTTTTTCTTTCTGATTAAAATCTAATCTTGAGTTTAAATTTTTGTTTTCGTTTTGAAGACGAAGCGTTTGCTTTTCTGCTGCTTGTTGCGCCCGTACCGACTCGTCAATGTCAACTTGAATATCATCACGATAGTATTTGATGGCAAAATCGTACACTACTTTTTCCAAATCTTTCATAGCCGATTCTGCCTGTTCAGGTGAGGGCCATTCACCGGGATTTAAACCCAGCCACACAAGAATTTTATCGCCCTTACGTTGGGTAGTTGCATACAGCGGTGCCATGTATTTGGTAAAGCTGACCTCTGCAGCGGAGAGCTGAGTCTGACTGCCCAATGCCTTAATCTTGCCAAACGTTTTCAGGTATTTGCTGTAAGCAGAAGTTACCTCTTCAATTGTTCCCGAGAGTTGAGTAGAATAACCCTCAATATCATTTCCCTTCACACGCTCTGAGGTCTTGCTTACAGTAACTTTTTGAGCGAAGTTGATTATGGGTATAATCATCATGATGATTAAGCCAAACTTTTTAACAGGATTCATGTCATAACAGGTTAACTTTCTGATCGAAAGCTACAAATTTTTAATTGTGTAGAGATGTCAAAAATTCTGATCACTGGAGCATCTGGATTAATCGGGACCCGACTAATAGAAATGTTGTTGCAACATGGGCATGAGGTTGTTCGCCTGAGTAGATCAAAAGGACTATTGCAGGAACGAAATGTACAGTCGTTTGTTTGGGATGTCAGTAAGGGTACGGTTGAAGAAGAGGCCTTTCACGGTGTTGATGCGGTCGTCCATTTAGCGGGGGCCTCCGTTGCCGATCAGCGCTGGACAGAAAAACGTAAGCGCGAAATTTTGGAAAGTCGGACAAAATCCACCGCCCTTCTGGCACAATTCATTGAAAGAAATCCTCAAGTTAAAGTATTGATCTCCGCTTCGGGGATCGGATATTATGGAGAGGGGACAGATCATGTTTTTACTGAAGAGGATAAACAAGGCAGCGACTTTTTAGCGCTTGTGGTTGATGCGTGGGAAAAGAAAGCAAATAAGATTCCGTGTAAACGGATTGTGAAATTAAGAACTGGTATTGTGCTAAGCGAAAAAGGTGGTGCATTAAAAGAGATGATGGCCCCCATCAAATTTTTTGTTGGTGCTCCGCTGGGAACAGGCAGGCAATACATGAGTTGGATTCACATCGATGATTTGTGCAGGATGTTTATCAAAGCAATTGAAGATGAAACCATGAATGGCGTTTATAATGCTACCGGTCCTTACGCAGTAACAAATACCGAATTGACCACGGCAATTGCGAAGGTCTTAAGAAGACCACTGTGGCTCCCAAATGTCCCTGGTTTTGTGTTAAAAATTTTACTGGGCGAAATGGCCGATATGGTACTTACAGGCAGCCAGGTGTCTTCAAAAAAAATTCAGCAGAAAGGATTTCAATTTCAATTTTCTGATTTGCATCAGGCACTTGAAAACCTGCTTAGGAAAAGTTAATCAATAGGTGTAGTAGGTAGCAACCGCAATTTTTGAATCAGCTGTTCCATAGTAGAGAAACCAGACTCCTTTAAAAAATACGAGCCCCTCAAGAAAACAAACCTGGTTTACCTGCCCGGTAATTTCGTACTCCTTGTCGGGCTTGATGAAATTTTTTTCCAATCGATTGATCAATCGTGTAGGATCATTTTTATCAAACAATGCCTGACCTCCACAATACGCACCAGGAGCGAGTGTTGAATCTCCACCAGTCTCCAGGTTCATTCCATTATAAATAAGTAGAATGCCGTCTTCAGTCTTTAATGCGAACGG
>DASTYM010000013.1:0-2666 GCA_035764995.1 Cyclobacteriaceae bacterium
GGTGTATGTGCATAAGGTAAATGATGTTGATGGTCCGCTGAGAACATTAAGAGCATTTCAACGTGTTGCTGTGGCTGCGGGTAAAACTATGGAAGCCTCAATAGAACTTCCTGCTTCTTCATTCGAATTCTTTGACAGGAAAAGTGGCAAGATGACCATATCACCGGGAGAATACGAAGTGTTGTATGGAAACAGTTCAGATAAAAAGGATCTGAAAATTGAAAAGGTTATAATTCACTGAGCAGTTGAAAAAGAAGTAGGGAAAAAAAATCTGTTGGAGTCAAGATGAAATAGAATAGTCGATAAAAAAGGAGTACCCATATCAACATAAGGTGATGAAGGCAGTATTACCATTTGTCTTAGTTTTTCTGATCACATTAGGCTATTCACAAAGCAGCCAGCTGAAACTTTGGTACAATAAACCCGCAGGCGCTACCTGGGAAAATGCGTTGCCCATTGGTAACGGTCGATTGGGTGCAATGATTTATGGGAACGTTGAGAAGGAAACGATTCAGTTGAATGAACATACGGTGTGGAGCGGAAGCCCGAACCGGAATGATAACCCGGAAGCATTGTCGGCCCTTCCTGAAATTCGAAAATTGATTTTTGAAAGCAGGCAAAAAGAAGCAGAACAACTTGCCAACAAAGCGATCATTTCAAAAAAATCCCATGGCCAGATGTTTCAACCGGTGGGTAACCTTCACCTTGCGTTCGCTGGCCATGACCAATGCACAAATTATTATCGCGAACTCGACATTGAACGGGCAATTGCAAAAACAGAATACAAAGTAGGGGATGTTACCTACACCCGCGAAGTGCTGGCTTCGTTGCCGGACGGGGTAATCGTGATCCGTTTATCGGCAAGCAAGCCCAAGAGTATTTCTTTTGCAGCTTCGTTCAGTTCGCCACAACCTAAAGCGGTGATACGAACAGCAGGAAAAGATTTGATCGTCACCGGGACAACCACAGATCACGAAACAGTTGAGGGTAAGATTCGCTTTGAAGGAATTGCACGCATTATGCCTGAGGGCGGAACACTATCATCCAACGACACGGCAATTGTAGTTAGTCAGGCGAGTTCAGTAACCATTTACATTTCTATTGCTACCAACTTTAATAACTACAAGGATATTGGCGGTGATGAGCATACCCGCGCCTTTACACAACTGAATACAGCCCGTTCAAAATCTTTTGCCAAAATTTTAAAGGCTCATGTCAAGGCATACCAGGAATATTTCAATCGGGTAAAACTTGATCTGGGTGTTACGGACGCTGCCAAGTTTCCAACTGATGAACGGTTAAAAAATTTCGTATCAGCAGATGATCCGCAGTTTGTTACGCTTTATTTTCAATTTGGCAGGTACTTACTGATTTCATCTTCACAACCCGGAGGACAGCCTGCCAACTTGCAAGGCATCTGGAACAATAAAATGAGGCCGCCATGGGACAGCAAGTACACCATCAACATCAATGCGGAGATGAACTATTGGCCAGCGGAGAAGACAAATCTTTCGGAACTGCATGAACCGTTTCTTCGGATGGTTCGGGATTTGTCTGAGACAGGAAAAGAAACAGCAAGAGTGATGTATGGTTCCAGAGGATGGATGGCGCATCACAACACTGACCTCTGGCGTGTGACCGGTGCGGTTGACGCAGCTTTTTGGGGCGCCTGGTTTTGTGGTGGCGGTTGGTTAAGTCAGCACCTGTGGGAACATTACCTGTACAATGGCGATAAGGAATATCTGGCATCGGTTTATCCTGCGCTGAAAGGGGCGGCAATTTTCTTTGTTGATTTTCTTATTGAACATCCTACGCACCATTGGCTGGTTCTTAACCCGGATATGTCTCCCGAAAACGCGCCAAAAGCACACCAGGGATCATCGTTGGACATTGGCACTACCATGACTAATCAGATTGTGTTCGATGTTTTTACTTCAACAATTCGTGCCGCGGAAATTTTGAAGAAAGATGAAGGCTTGGTTGACTCACTGAAGCAAATGCGAAGCCGTCTCGCGCCCATGCACATTGGTCAACATGGGCAATTGCAGGAGTGGTTGGAAGACATTGATGATCCTGATGATCATCATAGACACATTTCACATTTATATGGATTGTATCCGTCCAACCAGATCTCACCCTACACAACACCGGATTTGTTCAGCGCAGCAAAAACAACATTGCTTCACCGTGGCGATGTTTCTACCGGGTGGAGCATGGGTTGGAAAGTAAACTGGTGGGCAAAATTGTTGGATGGCAACCATGCTTTTAAACTCATTCAGAATCAATTGACGCCCGCGGGTACTGCTCCTGAAGGAGGTGGAACCTACAGCAACTTGTTTGATGCTCACCCGCCATTTCAGATTGATGGAAACTTTGGCTGCACTTCCGGCATTGCCGAAATGCTGCTGCAAAGTTCCAACGGTGCTATCGACCTGATCCCAGCACTTCCTGGTGGCTGGTTAACTGGTAGTATTACCGGCTTGCGTGCACGTGGTGGTTTTGAAATAGTGGAGTTGCAATGGAGAGAAGCAAAGGTTGAGAAGGTTGTTATCAAGGCGACTGTTGGCGGTAACCTTCGTTTGCGAGTATCCAATGAAATGAAATGGACTGATGGTGTTTTAATACAAGCAACAGGCCCCAATCCGAATGAATTCTTTCGTGTAGAC
>DASTYM010000014.1:0-5960 GCA_035764995.1 Cyclobacteriaceae bacterium
CGACATCCCATGCGTAGATTTTTCCCTTGTAGCGTGTCACTACTTCCGTGATATGTGTTTTCAATCGATTCAGAAGAACCTCTTTTGAAACTGTATCACCTTTTTGATCTACGAAAATCCACTTAGGTAATTGATTATGCCAGCATAGTGTATGGCCGCGCATTTTCATTCCGTTCGCCTGCGCAAAAGCAACAATCTCATCGGCTGGCGCCCAGTTAAATTTGTTTTCTTCCGGATGTATTGGTCCCACTTTCATCGCATTCTCGGCAGTCACGCTGTTGAACTGCGCACGAACAAGTTGAGCCTCATCCGTTTTTAATGCACGAGGAGAGACGGCAACGCCAATTGAAAAGTAAGATGCATAATAATCCTTCAATCCTTTTTGAGGATTTTGATTGATCTGCGGCTTTGAAGCTGAAGTAGCTAAAAACCAGATCGCCAGCGCAACTATAGAAATGAAGATTCTTATTTTCATTCCCATGTTATTATTGATAAGGAGTAATCGTTTGAATGGTTCCATCGCTGTTATGAGTTAGTTCTGTAACCTTGATATTGCGTAAATGTGTTTTTCCTGAAAGTTGTACATCATGATAGAATAGCAACCACTTGTCGTTAAACTTCACAATCGAATGGTGGTTTGTCCAGCCTTCAACAGGATTGAGGACAAGGCCTTTATAAGTAAACGGCCCGTATGGAGAGTCACCAATAGCATAATTGATAAAATGTGTATCGCCTGTTGAGTAGGTGAAGTAGTATTTGCCGTTGTACTTATAAACCCAGGCTGCTTCGAAGAAACGCTTGTCGTTCTGACTTTCAGTGAACAGATTTCCGTTCTCATCTACCAATTTGATTTCTTTTACCTCTTCTGCGAAGCTTTTCATATCTTTTGAAAGTTTAGCAACACGAGGGAGCAATGCGGTTTCATCAGACTTGCGCAGCGCTCCATTTGCATCGTACTTGTTATTGTTCCAACGTTGAAGCTGACCTCCCCAAATTCCACCGAAATACATGTAGAATGATCCATCATCATCCTGGAATACGCATGGATCGATGCTGTAACTGTTTGCAATTGGTTGCTGCTCTGCAACGAAAGGTCCCTCAGGAGTTTTGCTCGTGGCAACTCCAATTCTGAAGACATCTTTTTTATCTTTCACCGGGAAGTACAGGTAGTACGTGTTATTCGCAAACTCAGCATCAGGTGCCCACATTTGCCGGCCTGCCCATGGAACATTTTTAATATCCAGTGATACACCATGATCGGTGACCTCGCCTCCAATTGAGTCCATCGAAAGAATGTGATAGTCCTTCATATCGAAGTGTCCGCCTTCGTCATCTTCCGGAACACCTGCATCAATATCATGTGATGGGTAAATGTAGATTCTGCCATTAAACACATGCGCTGAAGGATCGGCAGTGTAGATATGGCTCACCAGTGGCTGCGAGATTGGCTCTGGTTTTTTAGTTGTAACGGTATCTGTTGTCTCTGCAGTTTCCTGGTTCGAGGTTTTAGCGCAATTCGTCAGGAGCAGGGAACTTGCGGCAAACAGTGTGATCAATTGGATTCTTGAGTGGTTCATATATTTTATTTGGAAGTTTTGTATTTCGTTTCAGGAGGTCCGAGGTAACTGGGCTTTACTCCGCCAAAGTCAAGCACTAATTTCTGTAAGACAACGCCCGGGTTAATCATCCAGAATTTGATTGTGTGCTTTCCTGGTTTTGAGATTGTATGGTTTGAGGTTTTAACGATGACATTATCGGCCACCCATTTTCCCCAAATTTTAACTTGTGCATCTTCAGCATTTAAACCGATTACCTGCGGAGTTTCATTGTCGATTGAGATAGCATACTGTAAACCTGTTTTAGTATTATGAAAATTCAGCGTGGGGGAAAAGAATAGCTGAAGTGTTGCATTGCCCTGACTGTACGAATAGAATTCATACTCAATATGCGGAGAAGAAGCAGATAACATTTGCGCTGGGGCCGTTACTGGAAAGGGCGTAACGGCTGAACCGGTTTTTCCAAGATCGGGCAGAACCGTCCACTTAATATTGTTTGTATTGCTCACTGAAGTCGTGTGGTGTGCTTCAATGGAGACGTATTGATCTCGTTCAAAAAATATGTTTTTGTTGCTTTTCTCTTTAATCAAATTTGCGGCATCCCGCGATGGTGGAGAGGGTTCGTCTTTCACATCTTCACGACCGAGGATGGAAGTAACCGTTGGCATCTTATTAACCGGTGGTTGTTGCCAGTATGTATACCCAATATGTGTTTGGCTCATCATGTGGTTCCACTTTCCGTTGTTCCGTTGATGAAAATCTACCGTAATCAATGAATCCTTTTTGTAATGTTTGATTGCTTCAGCAGCGTAGTGATTGGCTCGTGAATCGTTTTTGGAAACGGCTTGCTTGTTGAGGGCTACGTAATAGTATAGTTCGTGTAAGTTGGAAGAAGCGAGAATAGGGTGCCACACTAATTGATAAAAAGCTTCCTGACCGGAGGGGTCAATCTTTTTGGCCACTACTGAAGCCAGAGAATCTAATGCCCGGTAATCTTTAATCACTCGTTCAAATTCATTGTAGTTATTCAAGCTATACGTTGTTTCATTGAGAAGTTCAGGCTTGATGCGTCCACTGTATTTTAGGTACAACGATATCAAACCTGCAATTTCCTTAGCATTAGCTTTACCGAATTGTTGCTCGCACCAATGTTCCGTGTAAGCTTGCAACTGATCAGCTTGAATCGCTTTTGGATTCCAGGCGTAATCTAAAAAGAAGGAAATCGGAAATTCCATCGGTTTAATATCGCCCACATTCACAATCCAGATTCGATCAACACCGTGTTCGTAGGCGAGGTGCATTTGCTCCCAAACTCTTGGGATAGGATTTGTGTTAAGCCATTTGTAGTTCCGCGGACCACCTACATAATCGAAATGGTAATAGATCCCATAACCTCCTGATCGTTTTGGATCTGTTGGTTTTGGAAGCTTGCGGATGTTTCCCCAGTTGTCATCACACAGAAGAAGCGTAACATCATCAGGTACACGCATTCCCTTGTCGTAGTAATCCTGCACTTCTTTATACAAGGCCCAGAGCTGAGGTACCTGAGTGATTTCTTTACCAGTAACCTTTGAGATGATATCACGCTGATCTTTAACAATTCTCTCGAGCAGTTCGATGTTGGTATTCTGCGTCATTGCTTTATCGCCATCACCACGCATGGCAAGAGAAATGATACTCTCGTTGGTACCCATGCGTTCAATTCCTTTAGTCCAGAACTCTTTCAGTTTGGCTTCATTAGTTTCGTAATTCCAATCACCCGATCCGTAGCGGCTCCATTCCACGTGAGCGCGCATCAAGGGTTCGTGATGTGAAGTTCCAATTACAACACCATACTCATTGGCAAGTGTTGCACTAAGCGAATCGTCATCATAAATAGCGCGACCCCACATAGCTGGCCACAGGTAGTTACCTTTTAAACGCAGGATCAGTTCATACACCTTCTCATAAAATTGATGATTGAATCCGCCAAATTTTTCTGTTGCCCATCCCGCGAGGGCAGGGGCTTCATCGTTGATAAAGATGCCACGGTATTTTACAGCAGGTCCTGCAACGAAACGCCCAGCCGGCATAAAAAGTGATGTATTTTTCTTGGGTGGAACGTCTGCCCACCAATACCATGGTGACACGCCAATCTGTTTTGAAAGTTCGTAGATTCCATAAATGGTACCACGTTTATCGCTTCCGGCAATCACCAATGCTTGCTTTACATTTGGAAATGGATTTTTAACAACTTGAGTTAAAGAGGTCTCCCATTTTCCTTTTATATCCTCGATGTTGATTTTTTTATTTTGGATTAATTGATCGATTAATGCACTCTTGCCAATTGTACCCACAATCACAATCTCCTGCGCTTCCGGAAATTTGTTCATGAAAAGCAAAGGCGCTTGGTCGGTAACGCTTTTGATGTCATTCTTCAAGTCATTGAGAGCGCGGATTACACCTTGAAAATCAGAACTATTCATGCAAAGAGGTGCGAGCTTTCCATCGTCCGCTAATGCAAAAGCTTTTGGATCTTTCATGAAAACCTGTGCCACACTAAAATGACAGTAGATTAAAAGCACCATGCACCAGGTTAAACGGTATACTGAAAGTTTTTTGTTCAGGAAGCAGAATATGATTTTTTGTTTGATCATTGATTCTAAATGTCCAATACAACTGTAGTAATTGATTGACCTTGCAACTTTATAGAACTTGTGGCAGTGACATCCGTCAAAACTTTGTAGTAATTGTCCACTTTACTCTGAACTGCCGTAATACCTGAAATGGTTTTATCAGTAACATCAAAATCCACATGAATGGCCCCGGTATTTGTATTGATCAGTATGACAGTAAGTTTATCACTCGCTGGATTGATGAAGGCGGAAGCACTTACTGTTGAATGTTCACTGGTAGCCTCTACACGTGCATAGCCGGCATCAATGTCTCTTGAAAAATGCTTAAGTAAATGAAAGTAAGGAGTCACAGTATACTGACCACCGGTAGTAACGCTGACTAATGCAGCATCGGTGCCAGTCGTTGGTGTTGCCCAAACCAGTTTCCAATAGATATATCCGGATGAGTTTGCATTCACTAAGCAGCTTTGAATAAAATTGGCTGTTCTGAACCAGTCAAGATTATCGGAGTATTCTGTCATTACGTTCGGTTTTGTATTAAAGCCTGCAATAGTTTGTAACTGTGAGGCGATCTGGGTATCCGTACTTCCAGAATTAAAGTTATACGGGTGATATGCGAAACTTCCGCAATGTGCTTTATCTTTAAGCAGCGTGGCAAAAGAACTGAACGTAGCAATGTCTTGCGATTCGGGCCCGATCATGATCGGTTGATTGGCCCTGTTTTTAATTTTATCGAACACATTATCGAAGGCATTTACATACCCGGGTAAGCTGGCAGTTTCTGTTGCCGCCCACTCGCAGGTTGTCCAGCCAGCATTGATGTACGTTGGTTCATTTTGAATGCTGATATAATCGGGATTGAAGGTGAGATGATCTAACACATTCACCCAATAATCACCAAACTCGTTATACATAAAATTGCCAGCATCCTTTTTGAGTGTTCCCTGACGGGTTGAACCATTACTTTTCAATGCTGATGGTGGTCCCCATGAACTCAATAGAACTCTTGCACTTGGAACGCGCTCTTTCAACATTGTGAAGAGTTCATTCGTGGCATCCCAGTGTAATTTTGAATTATCATCCGTCATCACGCTGGTACTGGTTGTTGTTGGATAACCATCCGGGTAATACCAGTTTTTGAATCGAACAATATCAATGCCTAAATCAGTGAAGATTAAGTCAGCAATCTGAGTTTTATTGCTGCTGCTCGTCATCCAATTACTATACCATGTCAATGCTCCACCAAAACCAATCATCTGCTGATGGGTTTGCGCTGGATGAATAGTGATGGTGTAGGTAGGGGCCTCTTCGGGTGGTTCATTATTGTCGGCTCCACATGAAAAGAAAAGCAGCATTCCAACGATTAAACACTTCACTAGATAATTCGAATTCATTTTTATTTATTTTTCACACAACACAATTACTTACACGTAATACTTACTTTACTTGCCTGAAGGTTTTCAGATTTTGCAGTAACAATAATGTTTCCGGTTTCACCTGCCTTAGATCGGACAATCGCTAAACAAAGTCCATTGAAAGCTTCTCGCTTCTTTGCGCTAAAAGATTCCATATTGGTTGGATCACCGTTATCCGTGGCAACAATCTCTCCAGGCCCTTCAATGCTAAACTCAATTGAATTGTTTGATCGAGGCACTGAAAGACCATTCGCATCAGCAACTTGTATTGTTATAAAAGCAAGGTCTCTTCCATTTGCCTGAATAATCTCACGATCGGCTGATGCGATTAGCTTGAATGCATTACCAGTTGTTTTAACTGCATCTTCTGCCCA
>DASTYM010000015.1:0-2570 GCA_035764995.1 Cyclobacteriaceae bacterium
ATATTTATGATTGGACTGAGTACGAAAAGAAGTGGGCTATCCAAGATGAAGAAGGTGGAGCCTATCATATAACAGTTTCTTTGAGACAGCATGAAAATATAGGACTTGTCTATGTCAATGGTCAGTGGGTCGGCAGAGCGCTTTATGTAGCCGAAGCCAATTCCATTGCGAACTCCATTAAGAAGCACGCACGATGACGCAAATTTTATTACTCATACACAGTGTTATAGGCTGGTTTTTGGGCGCGGTGGCTTGGCGCACATGTGGGTGGGTTTGCGCGGCCTCCGGCATGGGTGCGACAACTCAGAGGAAAAAACTTGCCTATAATGCATCAAGTGTTTAATGTCGGTTGGCGATTTTTGAAATACAAACTTTTAACTATATGAGTATTAAAGCACCAAAAAACAGATTTAAAGAAGGAACAAAAACTCTTTATTGGGTACGTGGTAAACAGTGGGAAGACGTGGACGGAAATGTATATGTACTGCAAACTAAGCCAACTGCATTAAACACGGTGTTAGCGGTAAGCGGCCAACCAAAATTTTCAATCGAAGAAGTGATTGAATCTATCAAAACTTTATGGATAAAGGATTTCGGTCGATTAGATTCAAACTCTCCAGATAGAGATGGATATTTTGTATGCGGATTTGTCCGCGAAGCACTTATGGCCGCGTGTGCCAGTGGCGCGGTGGACAAAACCGTGAGCGAGGGTGATAGGCCGCAATCACTTTTTGAAGGATTGATGGATGCTGATTTAGGCAGAGAATAAGCGTAGCATCAGCAGCAGGTTTTGCTCTTGGCTCACTGGCATTACCGCTAACAACTGAGTATATGCACCTTTTTTACGTTTGTAAACGGCTTTATCCTCCTATTCTAATGAATCCAAGCACCTTTAAACCATTCCAAACACCTTTCAATACCTTGCGTTCTTTGATGGCTACGGTTACACCCTCTCTGCTTCCGGCCTCATTTGTATTGCCCTCGATTGAGGTAAACTCCCAACTTGATTTTAAACTATGTACTATGCCTGCGTGGCCTTGCCATTGTGGTTGACCATCTTTGTATAGTTGCCATATCACAAGGTTCCCAACTTCAGGCAGTCCGTTCTCTGAATATCCTAATCCATTATCTTTATGTGTGAAGTTCTTGTAAGTTTGAACGGCTGAAGCTGAGAATAGCTTATCGAGTTCATCAAACTTTTCTGGATAAGCCTCTTTGAAAACAAGCTCTGCGAACAATGCACACCACGCATGGCCGTCCTGATGACCTACAGCTTTCATTTTCTTTCCAAAATCAGAATTAGGATCGAATACATTATTTGGCAGTTCTTTTTGCCCTACGTACTTGAGAGCTACTTCTACAGCTTTGTTCATAAGTTAAAATTTTTGTAAATTTAAGCGCATTCACTAAAGTATAGCGGGAAAAAGACCACCTAAGGCTTTTAATCCAGATGGCCTTTTTGTAACTTTAACTAACCAAAGTTTAAAGTTATGAGCAATATAAGTAAAAATTGCAAAAAATGCTTTAAGGTACTTTATCTTAAAGATTTTCCTAAATGTAAAACAAGCAAGGATGGACATAGGGGTAACTGTTATGAGTGTGAACGGTTGAGATTGGGTATAAGGCAAAAGAAAAGAAGTAAAGAATATAAACGCCAAGTAAGTAGGCGATATAAGAATAAATATCCGGAAAAAAGAAGGGCTGTAAGTTCACTACACAAAGTTCAAAAGAAAAAAGGATACCATTTCCATCATTGGAGTTATAATGATGAGCACTTTAGGGATTTTATTGAGCTTACGGTAAGTGATCATAAAATAATTCATAGGCATATCATTTACGATCAGCCAACAAAGATGTACAAACGTTCTGATACAATGCGAATATTATGTTCTAAGAAGGAGCATTTTGAATATATCCAACAATTTATCTAAATTTGTTTAATCTCTATCAATTAGTCAGGCTGGAGATCTGACAGGTCTTAACCGAGACGGGAGCCGCAAACTCCCGTTCTTTATTTAGGCTTACTTTTCAGGGTCTACCACTTTCCCAATGTTGCTTTCTGGTTAGATAGGGAATAACGCTTACCCTTTTTTATTTTCGCTTCTTACTACTTGTTGCTATACTAACTGCCAAACTTTTTATCTCGTCATGTACCTTGTCAAACTTCTCATCGTGCTTGTTCAGTCTTTCATCTTGTTCTGAGTTTTTCAAATGAATGAGTTCTATAATTGTTTTATTCTGATCTTTTGATTCTCGTTGCATGACGCCTATCCATGTGAGCAAACCCATGAAGATAGTACCGAACCCTCCCGCAAGCCACAAAGCTATTTCAATAATCCCTTGATCCATACATTTAAAATAGTTAAACCAAACACCACACACTTAACAACATTCATTGAAACAGGGAACGCTCCAATATGGAACCAGATAGAACTGTAACTCAAAAGATAATCGACTAAATCCGCGATCAACAACCATAGAAAAATTTGAAGCGCACCCCTGTATTCTGATGCCTCAGTAACAACCACGTATCCGAGTATAATCAGAATTAGTTTTTCGCAAATGAAATA
>DASTYM010000016.1:0-8267 GCA_035764995.1 Cyclobacteriaceae bacterium
ATCGAAATTCAAAATGTTCCCGCTGGAACAAAATTATTTGATATAACAGATCCGACAAATGTTGTATCCATCGGAACAACTTCTACTACCACACTCAATGCAGTTGTTCCCAATACGACTATATCAAGAAAAATTTTGGCAAGTAATGTTTTTAACACGCCTTCCATCGGGCCGGTTTCTTTTCGAAATATTGATCCATCCCAACACGATTATTTGATCATTAGTAACAGAGCGCTCATGAAGCCTGCGGGAGATTATTCAGATGTAGTAAAAGCGTACACTGATTACCGCGCCTCGTCTGCCGGTGGATCTTATGATACATTATTGGTAGACATTAATCAATTGTACGATCAATTTAATTATGGAGAAATTTCACCACTGGCCATCAGGCGGTTTATGAAGTGGATGACCAGTGCAGGAAACCCGCGTTACCTTTTTTTAATTGGAAAGGGATTGGATATTCAGCATGGTTATCATCGAAACCCAAGCGCGTTTACATTTCATGATTTTGTTCCGACTGCAGGTTTACCTGCCTCGGATATTCTTTTCACCGCTGGACTAAACGGAACTAACTACGAGCCTGCGGTACCTACCGGAAGGATCACCGCTAATACGCCACAAGATATCGCTGCCTATCTCGATAAAGTGAAAGAGATGGAGGCGCTGCTGTTTGATGAGCTTTGGCGAAAAGAACTTCTGCACTTAAGCGGAGGCATTAACCCGGGCGAACCGGAAATCTTTAAATTTTACCTCGAACAATTTGGTGACGTGGCAGAAGATTTTTATTTGGGTGGTCGTGTTTCATCGATAGCCAAAGAGAGCACCGATATCGAGTTTATTAATATCTCTGAAAAGGTTAACAGTGGCGTAAACCTGATCACACTTTTTGGTCATTCGTCACCCTCTCAAAATGATTTCAATATTGGTTTTGTTAGCGCCCCGGAGCTGGGTTATAACAACCGCGCCAAATACCCTATGTTTCTTATTAATGGATGCAATGCAGGTGATTTTTTTTCACCAACAATCCGGTACGGAGAAGATTGGATCAATACTCCGCTGAAAGGTGCCGTTGGATTCATGGCCAATACCTCCTTCGGCTACGCAAATTTATTAAGATCTTATAGCAACACCTTTTACAATGTAGCATACGGAGATTCTGTATTCATTCATAAAGGGATTGGTGATATTCAACAGGAAGTAGTGAAGCAATTTACTGCGATAGGTTCCTCCATGCCATACATTGCGCAGGCTCAGCAAATGTTTTTATTGGGAGATCCTGCAGTAAAATTATTTGGCTCGAACAAACCTGACTATGAGATATCAAATGACGCGGTGTATTCCGAATCCTACAGCAGTGATCCTGTTACTGCCTTGAGCGATTCGTTCGCCATAAAAATGATTGTAAGAAATTTTGGCCGGGCAAAGGAAGATTCATTGGCAGTGAAGATTGTTCGAACATTCAATGACAACACAACGGTCACGTATGATTCTATTTATTACCCGGTATTCTATCGCGACACGCTTGAGTTTGTGATTCATAAGGAAGATAATGGTTTTGGAAACAATACTTTCACCATTACACTCGATCCCTTGAATGAGATTAATGAAATTGACAAATCGAATAATTTAGCTGAACTCAATTTATTCATCCCGCTGAACGCAGCACGTAATTTGTATCCTCAGGGTTTTGCAATCGTCAATACGTCTTCGGTAAAACTGACCGTTCAAAGTACTGATATCCTTGACGATCCAAGGGATTTTACAATTCAACTTGATACTGTCGATACGTTTGATAGTCCGTTTATGCAGCAGTTTACGGTAAATGGAAAAATTGCAACGAAGGAACTCACGTTACCAACCACAAAAGATACCCTTGCGTTTTATTGGCGCTCCAGATTAACTCTTACTCGCCCTGACGAAAGTGCTGACTGGGCAACCTCATCCTTCACGTATGTTAAAAATGGACCGGAAGGTTGGGCACAGGTTCATTTTCCACAATATCTAAGCAATGAAAGCAGTGGCCTGGTGAAAGATTCAGAAGCCCGCTTGCTACGATTGCAAGAAACAATAACCGATGTTTCGATTCACACATTTGGCGATAATCATCCTGCAGCTTATACAGCGGTTTCTGTCAAACTAAATCAAACAGAATATAATCCGGTGTCATTGCCTGAGATTCAGTGCCGTGATAATACCCTCAACCTGATCGCCTTTAACAAAACTACAACTGTGCCATACATGCCTGTTCCTGTGCAATACCCGAACAAGCGTGCCTGTGGACGGAGACCTGAAGTAATCACCAGCTTTTTGTCGACCGAGACAGAACTGGGCGATGGAAAAGATTTGATTCAATATATCACCAATGTTGTACCAGGAGATTCTGTGATTTTATTTTCAATCGGTAATGCCGGATATGCCACCTGGTCAGCGAACGTAAAAAATAAGCTTGGAGAACTAGGACTTTCGCTAGCGCAGATCTCATCGCTGCAGACAGGTGAACCCGTAATCATTTTTGCCAAAAAAGGATCTGCTGCCGGGTCAGCTTCGATTCTGAAAACATCGTTATCTCCACCAGATGTTCAGGAACTGCAAACCGAGGCCACCGTTACAGGACGATTTACTTCGGGCACCATGACTTCTTCCGTTATTGGTCCCGCAGTTAACTGGCAACATATTTTTACAAATACAAAACTCTCTGAAGCAACCGATCAATTCAGTTTTGATATCGTTGGAGTTACGTCTGGGGGTAACGAAACAATTGTTGAAACAGGTTTAACCAATTCAACGGTGGATATTTCCGCCATTGATGCTGAACAATACCCTTATTTGAAACTGGTGTTCCACACGACTGATGAAATTAATCTTACAGCCCCGCAATTGAAAAAGTGGTTGGTAAGTTATACACCGGGAGCTGAGGGTGTTTTGTTTTTTGATGGAGCTCTTGAGCCGCAACAACTGAAAGAAGGCGAGGTTTTAACCAGCACGTTCCGGTTTCAAAATATTTCTCAGAAGCAATTCAGCGATTCACTGACTGTTCAATATAATATTTTTAACACGACATCCAGAACTTCCAATCTTCAGAATAAAAAAATTAAAGCACCAGCACCCGGTCAGGAAACATCCTTCAATATTACTATCAACACGAAAGATAAGCCCGGTCTGAATGATGTTCGGGTTTATGTGAATCCCAGAATTTTACCCGAACTATATTATGATAACAATGTGTTGGACCTGAAAGATTACCTGAATGTTGAAGTTGATATTTTCAACCCGGTGTTGGATGTATCGATCGATGGAAGGTATATTTTCAATGGAGATTTTGTATCATCAAACCCGGCAATTGTTATTAAACTTTGGGACGAAAATTCGCTGCTGCCCAAAACGGATACTATAGGCATAACTGTATTTTTAAAGTATCCATGTAGTGCCGAGGATTGTCCTTTTATTCCAATTTATTTTAAGAGATCGGATGTTCAATGGTCTCCCGCCAGTGCTACTGAGGATTTTACGATGAATTTCTCGCCAGCCAATTTGTCTGCAGGAACTTATACGCTTCGGGTGGAGGCAAGGGATACACGCAATAACGTAAGTGGTTCAGAACCTTACGAGATAACATTTGTTGTTGCAGAAGATAACAGCATTACTATTCAGCACCCATATCCCAATCCTTCTTCGTCATCATTCTTTTTTAATGTGGTAATCTTTGGTGATAACCGGCCTGATGTTTTACGAATGGAAATCATCAACACCAGCGGGCAAGTCGTGCAGGAAATTAACCATACCGGATTTTTTACCGGAACAAATGTGTTCATCTGGGATGCCGCTCACCTGCCTGCAGGGTTATATTTTTATAGGTTGAAACTCAATCAGGCAGGGAAGGAACTGAAAAGTATAGCAGGTAAGTTGATGCTTACGAAGTAAGTTCAGCAAGTTTTCGATTCGTAGCAACTTGAGCTGCTACGATAATACAGGGTAAAAGTAATTCCGGAACTAGGTAGCCAATCCATAATCCTGCAGGTTCGGGTATACCTACCTTCGTAATTGAAATAATTCGACCAATCCCTCCCATAAAAGCCATCAACGCGAGAAAGTAAGGGAGCATTCGATGCAGCCGAATAGTAATACCTGCCCACCAGCCTAAAACTCCGGCACTGAGATAAACGCCCGCCATAAAGCGATGAATATTATCAAGTCGTGGTGAGGTCTCGGGTTGGCCTAGGTACATTTGGAGAATACCGCCTGATATGGCAATGGCTGCTATCAAAAATAAACATACTTGAACAATTCGTTGGCTGAACAGGAGCGGAGCAGCGTTATTCATAAGTATTTGATTAGTTATGGTGGACTTTTACAAAGTAATCTCTTTCTGAATTTCATCTATGAACTGTGCACCAACTTTCTTTTTGATGCTCATCTGCGAAGCTGTTAATTCACAAAACATCTTGGTCCTTTTTATGAGTTTCCAAAACTTTTTATCGGCTTTCAGTTTTGAAAAATCTTCAGGCACAGCTTCTGATGCAAATTGATAGTCTACAAAATCATCGATTACATGTTGGGTTATCAGGTCAAAATGACCATTGATAATATTCTCGGTCCATTCTTTTTGTTGGGTCATCAGCTCATAGTATTTAATCATGCTGATTCTTAAATCCTGATTCGAAATAAGCGAGATTCCTTCGTGTTTAATGTTCTCGAAAGCAGAAAAATCAGGTTTGCATGGATAAAAATAATTAATGTGAGCGAGGTACAGGATGGTTTTCTTGGATGGCTTATCCTCGAATCTTCCCGAATCGATCAAGTATGTCATTTTGTTTGCAATATTATTATTGACATTGATCAATACGTTCAGGTGGGCTGTGTCGCGTTGAATAGCAGGTATTAATTGAGCCAGCAATTCTTTTTCTTTTTTATCGCTTGCCCTGTTTGCACGCCATTGATCAAAATAGAGCGATAGGCTGATCCCAATAAAAATGAGAAGCACTTCGCTGATGATGTATTTAAAATTAACGTTGCGGAGAGGGCTTAAAAATCGATTCAAAAGCATGAATATCTATTTATCAATTTCTAAAAAGGGGCTGATTACACGCCCGTATAATTAAAAGGCGTAATTTCCTTCAATTTTGTTTTTAATGCATCACTGATTTTCAATCCATCAATAAAAGTGGCAATTGCTTGCTGCGTGATCTTTTCGTTTTTGCGGGTAAGATCTTTAAGAGCTTCGTATGGATTAGGATATCCTTCTTTTCTCAAAATAGTCTGGATAGCCTCTGCTACAACTGCCCAGTTTTCTTCCAGGTCATGGTCAATAGCAGCTTTATTCAATTCGAGCTTTCCAATTCCTTTTTCAAGGGACTTAAACGCGAGATACGTGTGTGCTAAAGGAACGCCAATATTTCGCAGTACAGTAGAGTCAGTCAGGTCGCGCTGTAAACGTGAGATGGGGAGTTTGGCAGACAGATGCTCGAAGATGGCATTCGCAAACCCAAAGTTCCCTTCTGCATTTTCAAAGTCGATGGGGTTTACTTTGTGTGGCATGGCCGATGAGCCTACTTCACCTTCTTTAATTTTTTGCTTGAAATAATTCATGGACACATACTGCCACACATCACGACTAAAATCAATCAGGATGGTATTGATACGTTTCAGATTATCGAACACAGCCGCCATGTTATCGTAATGCTCAATTTGAGTCGTAGGTTCGCTACGTACCAAACCCAGGTGCTTGCTCACAAAGGTATTTCCGAAATGCCCCCAGTTAATTTCAGGGTATGCAACATGGTGAGCGTTGAAGTTTCCAGTTGCACCTCCAAATTTAGCTGAGTGAGAAATCTTGTTTAGCAAATCAAGCTGTCGATTGAGGCGCTCTACAAACACATAAATTTCTTTTCCTAATCGGGTGGGCGATGCGGGTTGGCCATGCGTTCGCGCAAGCATCGCCACATCTTTCCATTGCACCGAAAGTGCTGTGAGATCAGCCATCAACTTTTGAATTGCCGGCAGAAACTCCTGTTCCATAAATTCCTTCAGCGAAAGGGGTATGGCTGTGTTATTAATATCCTGCGAAGTCAATCCAAAGTGAATGTATTCCTTATGCTTCGACAGGCCCAACTCATCAAATTTATTTTTCAAAAAATACTCAACCGCTTTAACATCGTGGTTGGTTGTCTTTTCGATGGCCTTGATTGCGGCCGCATCGGCTTCACTGAAATTTTGATAAAGCGCTTGAATTTTAATCTCCTGATCTCTGGAAAACCCGGCCAGTTCAGGAAGCGTATTGGTTAACGCGATAAAATATTCGACCTCCACACGAACCCGGTAACGGATCAAACCATATTCCGAGAAATAGGGGGCAAGAGTTAGCGTGTTCGAAAAGTATCTTCCGTCAATCGGGGATATTGCAGTTAGCGGATTTAGTGCTTGCACAACAGTTTATTAAGGTGTAAAAATAACGAAAAATGGGAGACAAGTTTACCTGCCTAATTTGATCGACAGCGGGAAGAACAATTATCAAATTTTTATTTTAACGCCCGAAAGAAAGACCTATGTAATCTCCTTCGTAACCCAATCGGTTGTTATCCGTTTTTTTCTTTACAAATAACCTGCTTAATTTCTGAAATCTTATTCTCACTCCTGTCCACTAATCATGAAACTGATCTTGTCAATTTTGATAATTCTGATCTGCCTGTCACTGTGTTCTGCTCAATCGCAGATAAAAAACAGCCCCGGTAAGGAATTCTCGGTAGGAAGAACGATCGATAAAATTGTTTTGGATGGCGAACTAACCGAGCAGACCTGGGCAACAGCAGATAAGGGTCAGGATTTCTTCATGAGTAAGCCCATCGACTCGATTGCACCCTTTAATCAAACATTTTTTCAGATTGCTTTCGATGAGGATAATCTCTACGTAGCATTTGAGTGTAAAGATGACGGTGGCCCGCCCATTGTTCAATCACTGAGGAGGGACTTCGAGTTTCGGGAAAACGACAACGTGGGTATTTACTTCTATCCGTTTAATGATTACACCAACGGCTTCTACTTTAACGTAATGCCTTACGGAATTCAGCGCGAAGGATTAGTGGTAAACGGTGGGTCGGTTTCTGATGACTACTCGTCTTTCTGGGACAACAAGTGGTACACAGGTGCTAAACGATATGATGATCGATGGATTGTTGAATTGGCAATACCCCTCAAATCAATAAGGTACAATCGCGATACATGGCATTTCAATGTTCTTCGAAATGACATGGAACGAAATGAAGTTTCAAGCTGGGTAGCAACACCCTTTCAATACTTGCCGGCATCAGCCAATTGGTCTGGAAAAATTGTTTGGAAAGATCCACTGCCAAGTCCGGGATTAAATGTATCACTCATTCCTTATGTGGCAGGATCGTTTCTACAAGATAAGGAACACGATCAAGGTACTGATAGCGATGGTTCTTTTGGATTTGATGCGAAAGTTGGATTAACACCATCGCTCAATCTTGATCTGACCTTTAATCCTGACTTCTCTCAAGTAGAAGTTGACCGGCAGGTAATCAATCTCACACGTTTTGAAGTCAACTTTCCGGAACGAAGGCAATTCTTTTTGGAGAATAGCGATTTGTTCTCGCAGCCTGGGTTTCCGGATTCACGACCATTTTTCTCGAGACGAATCGGATTGGCGAATGATTCAACGGGTGCATTAAAGAAGGTCCCAATTTTATACGGAGCTCGCGTCAGCGGTAAAATCGGAAACGATTGGAGGATTGGCTTGATGAATCTTCAATCCAAGGAAGAAAAATCACTCGGACTGCCTGATCAAAACTATTCGGTGGGTGTTGTTCAGCGACAAATTTTTTCAAGATCCAACATCGGATTAGTATTTATAAATAAGCAGTCGTTGGGATTAGGCAGTGCTTACGATCCCGCAAAATTTTATCACCATAGTGTTATTCACGAAGAAATCAATGGTACGGACACAGTGCGAAGCCTGAATACCTACAACCGCGTGGGTGGTATTGACTTTAATTTCTTTTCGAAAGACACTCGCTGGAGAGGAGATTTTTATTACCATAAATCCCTGGATGATTTTGAAGACTCCGATAATAACTCTGCCGGGGGATACATGGAGTACAATGTTCGCAAGTTCACGGTGTCAGCGGGTTATATGATCCTTGAAAAAAACTTTAACGCAGAAACGGGCTTTGTTCCTAATCTGAAGGTGTATCCAGGCTATCGCTTTGCCTTAGCGAATTTTCAGTACCGTTTCTATCCGCAAAGTAAAACCA
>DASTYM010000017.1:0-6503 GCA_035764995.1 Cyclobacteriaceae bacterium
CGTTTTCGTGATCGTGCACAGCAGGAGGCATTAATCGTTTCAGTCACTGGAACAACCTCTTCCTTTAATAATGGATACTCCCGGTATGGTTATAAAATTAAAGGAGAACAAAAGGCTGCGTTTGTGTATGGTGTTGACCCCAATTACATCTCAACACTGGGAATTGAATTGATTGCAGGACGTAATTTTGATGCGGCTATTGCCAGTGATTCGAATGCAGTAATTGTGAATGAAGCCTTAGTGAAAGACATGAAATGGTCTGACCCTTTGAATGAGCATCTCAATTGGAGAGAAGATACGGTTGGACTGGGTGATAAAGTGATTGGTGTTGTGAAGAATTATCACTTTTTGTCACTTGAGCAAGACTTTGAGCCCATGTTTTTGTCAATGGATAAAAAAGATGTAGGGTATCTCACCGACATGCTCGTGAAAGTATCCTCTGCAGATGTGAGTGGTGGACTTGAAAAAGTAAAATCAATTTGGAAAGAATTAAACCCCAATCGCCCTTTTGATTACACTTTTTTGGATGAAGACGTGGCTAAGCAATATAAATCCTATCAACGATGGATGAATATTATGGGGCTGTCTACAGGCTTTGCAATAATTATATCATGCCTGGGTTTATTTGGTTTGGCAGGAGTGAACGCTTTGAACCGAACCAAAGAAATTGGTATCCGAAAAGTAATGGGAGCGGAATTGATTAACATTTTTGTACTGCTCAATAAACAATATGTTTGGCTTGCGATGATCGCATTTGTGTTGGCTGCCCCCGCTTCGTGGTACATCATGAATAAGTGGTTAGCAGATTTTCAATTCAAGATTTCGATGGGCTGGTGGTTATTTGCCATGAGTATGTTGGCGGGGCTTGCAATTGCCATACTGACTGTAAGTTATCATGCCATTAAGGCCGCTCTTGTAAATCCTGCAGAAACATTAAAATATGAATAACTAATGTGGTATCTTAATAATATGAACGTTCGACTTCTTACCTTACTGATTTGCCTGGTGGGTTTTTCTGCTGCTATAGCACAACAAGTTCCCGACACCTTGTTTCAGCCGGCAATTCAAAAGCCTGCGTACGCACTTAACAAAGGCCCGGTTGTGTTGGTTGATGAGGCGCACCATAATTTTCACACCACCACGAATCGGTTTAAACCATTTTCAATTTTATTGAGAAGGGATGGCTATCAGGTTAATGGTGGAACTTCAACCTTCTCTAAAGAGACATTGAAGAAGGTTGGCATACTTGTAATCTCCAATGCATTGAATGAACGAAACGCACAAGACTGGTCATTACCAACTCCTTCTGCATTTACGGATGAAGAAATTCAGGCGGTTGAGGCGTGGGTAAAAGCAGGAGGATCATTGCTCCTGATCGCAGATCATATGCCATTTCCGGGATGCAATGAAAAATTGGCAGCTGCCTTCGGATTTAAATTTTACAATGGATTTGCATTAGACACCACCAAACAAGGCTCCCCCGATTTATTTTCAGTGACAAATAAACGGTTATCAACGAACAAGATCACATCAGACCTCGATTCAATTTACTCATTCACCGGTCAGGCTTTTGATATTCCAGCTTCGGCTACAGCATTATTAACGCTGGATGAAAATTTTAAAATCTGGTCACCACGTGTGGCGTGGAGATTTGAGCAGGAAACGACCAAAATGCCGGGAAATAAGAAAGTGCAAATTGCCATGCTCGAGTACGGAAAGGGAAGGGTAGTGGTGAGTGGAGAAGCTGCGATGTTTACAGCCCAATTAGCCGGAGGTGTCAATAAAATGGGGTTCAACCACCCGATCGCAAAACATAATTCAGAATTTTTGCTGCGACTCATTCATTGGCTTGACCACCGTTAACGGATAAGGTCAATCATTTTCTTTTTATGATTGGAGTCGGGGAGTTTGCCAGTACCTGCTTTCAGGTTGTCCAGCAAATGCGTGACTTTTGATGTGCCCGGAATAACGCATGTGACAGCAGGATTTGCCAAAATAAATTTCAGAAAAAGCTGTGCCCAACTTGTGCAGTCGAATTCTGTGGCCCATTCAGGTAACGCTTTTCCTTTCACCTTTCCGAATAGATCGCCCTCTTCGAAAGGCCTGTTAATCAGGACAGCTACTTTCAGTTCCTGCGCCAACGGTAATAATTTTTCTTCCGCATGCCGGTCAAGCAGGTTGTAGTTGATTTGAATAAAATCAACCGGATTGTTTTTAATGATAGAGGCGAACGTGTCGTGAGCGCTGTCGGTATAGTGCGTTAACCCGATGTAGCGGACCTTTCCTTGCTCTTTCCATTTACGTAATGTCTTGAGATGCGTTTGCCAGTCTACAAGGTTGTGAATTTGCATGAGGTCCATGCGATCGCGCTTTAACAACGAGAATGAGTTATTCATCTGCTTGATTCCCGCAGCTTCTCCAGAAGTCCAAACTTTCGTAGCGATGAGTAGCTTGTTATTGATTTTTAATTCCTGTGACAGATCTCCGACAACCTGTTCAGATGAACCATACATTGGCGAACTGTCAATAACTGTTGCGTTCCCTTCTATCAATTTTTGAAGGACATCTTTTAAAGGGCCTCGCTCGGCCTCGCTGTTTCCCACATCAAAAGTTTGCCAGGTTCCAATTCCTACACAGGGAAGTTCCTCCTGGGTTTTTGGTATTTTTCGTTTGCTGATGGTTGATTCCATAAAAGACCATCCTGAAAAGGGAGTGAGCCCCAGCGAAGTTAAGAGTATTATGGACTCCTTGCGGTTCATAATCGATCTAATAAGGTAACGGTTAGATGGTAATTAAGGATCGGAATAATCCACTTCATCTGCAATTTGTAATAAAGCTGACATTTCCTTAGTTTAATATTACCCAACGCCCAATCAAAATGAAAACAACAACATTAAGCAGAAGCCTCGATTTTAGTCGCGAGGGACGAAGTAATATTTACATAATTGCTGCATTTCTGGCTTTATTAGCAGTCGTGGCTGGTTTTTCATTTACATATGTAGGTCCCATGATGCGCGGAACGTTCACCACAGGCCGAACGATGGTGCACTTGCACGGAGCGCTTTACTTTTTATGGATCCTACTTTTCATTGGCCAGCCGATTCTCGTTCAAAGAGGTAATGTAAAGATTCATCGGCAGATTGGTGTATTCGGATTTATTCTGGCAGGGATAATGATTGTCTTTGGTGCAGCAGTAGCCATCACAGGCGTCAGGCTCAACACTCCCACGATGATGGTCGGTGGCCTGCAGCCGAAACAGTTCTTGATTGTCCCTTTAACCGACATGGTTTTGTTTGCGACATTTTTAAGTTTCTCCCTTGCGAATTTGAAAAGGTCTGACTATCACAAACGGCTGATGCTCATGGCAACAGTTGCCCTTCTTCCGGCTGCATTTGGAAGGATGATGATTATGCTTGGTGTAAATAATCCTGCAATAATTATTCTCGCGAATGAAGCTTTATTACTGGTAGCAATAGTCCATGACCTCATTACCAGGAAGAAAATTCATCCTGCATACATATGGGGTGGATCTTTCATGATTATCGTTCACCTGGTCAGATTCCCAATTGGAGCTTCTGGATGGTGGTCTTCTATCGCGGAATGGATTGTTGGTAGTTAATTGTTAAAAAGGAGATTCTGTTTATTTACCGAAATCTCTGCCAACAAGGTAGTTCATACCGTTTTTTACTGCATCAGTCAGTCCGGCAATTCTTGTCAGATCTGTGTCCCAAAAGGAAGGGTTTGAAAGAACGTTGTCAATGATCTCATCAGTTTTATTTTGCCCCCATGCTTTCTTAAAGTAACTCAACACTTCAGGTGTGTCGTTTAGTTTGATGATGGCACCTTTCCATTCACCTTTGTAAAAAAGCATCAATGCGGCCAGTGAAAGTAAGAGATTTTTCGGTAATTGATTCGTTCGCTTATAATATTCCAGAATGGTAGGTACAACCCGGTATTTGAATTTGGAAACGGAGTTCAGCGCAATCGTGATCAACTCATGACGGATATATGGATTCAAAAAGCGCTCTATTGTATCATCAGCGAATTGCTTTAGTTCTTCTTTCGGAAGATCAAGTGTTGGAATAATTTCCTCATAGATTACTTTTTT
This sequence comes from Cyclobacteriaceae bacterium, assembly GCA_035764995.1. Classification (GTDB taxonomy): domain Bacteria; phylum Bacteroidota; class Bacteroidia; order Cytophagales; family Cyclobacteriaceae; genus UBA2336. The sequence continues at coordinate 4,109 of DASTYM010000017.1, forward strand.
GATGAAAGGCCCAATGAAATCATTTTCAATTGATTCTTTTACTGTGCGTAATCCAAAAAGATAAGCAACAGGAACAAGGGCAGTGTGTGCACCATTTAATATCCTCACTTTTCTGATTCTGTACGGATTGTGATCTTTAACAAACTTGACATCAAGCCCGGCCTGATCAGCGGGGAATTTTTGCCTGACAATTTCAGGTCCCTCTATAACCCATAAGTGAAACGGTTCAGCGGTAACAATCAATTTATCATCGAACCCAATGCGTTGTTTTATTTCCTGCAGATTTTCTTTTGGAGCACCCGGCACAATCCTGTCAACGAGTGTGTTACAAAAAATATTCTGATGTATCCATTCGGTAAATCCAGCTGGCAGCTTCCAAAGGTTTGCGTATTGAAGAATGGCTTTCTTTAATTCTTCACCGTTGTCTGCAATGAGCTCACATGGAATGATAATCAGTGGCTTGGTCCCGCTGAAGAACTGGAAGCGATGATGGAGCAACTGGGTGAGCTTACCAGGAAATGTTGAAGACAATTCCTGAACAGATGCGTCTTTGTCATTGACAATGATTCCCGCCTCAGTTGTGTTGGAGATAATGAATTCAAGATCTGGATTCTCAGCCAGCTTCAAAAAGGCTGTTATGTTTTTGTCGGGACTCATGGCACCGATCACGCAGGTTACCAGCCTCGTTTCATTGAAACGCTTATTATTTTTTAATCCGTTCACCACCACGTGGTACAAACCTTGCTGTTCATTTAGCGCATTATCCTGGCTAACCGATTGAATGATTTGTACAGATCCGTTAAAGTCGGCCTTCTCATTCATCACATCGATGATCCAATCGGCAAAGCCGCGTAAAAAGTTGCCGCTTCCAAATTGTAAGACTTTTATGGGACGTGTCGGGATTTTATCGCTTACAGTTGAACGATTGAGTAATTTTAGTGAAGTCATAAATTTAGAATTGCTACGAGCCTTTCTTCAACGAAGAATTTCGGATGATAAGATCAGGCTTCAGCACCGTTTTTTTAGGAATGAATACTTTGTTTCCGTTCGCGATTTGCTCTAAGAATATTTCAGCTGCAGCATTACCCATGCGCATACTGTGTTGATCAACTGTTGTAAGGGTGGGTTCTGAAAAAGATGTGAACGATTCATTACTGAATCCAACAAGGGCGATTTCTTTTGGAACCTTGATTCCTTTTTCTTTCATCACCTGTAATGCACCCATGGCACCATAATCGCTGGAAGAGAAAACGGCATCGGGGCGATCAGAAAGTTTGAGAAGTTTCTCCATGCTTTCCCGACCATCTTCCAATTGCAAATTGCTTTCAATCACAAGGGATTCATCAAATGGTATTTTGTAGGACTCCAATGCCTCGCGATAACCTCTGAAACGTTCACGATAAATGCTTACTTTTTTCACGCTCGTAAAGTGTGCAATTCGGGTGCAACCTTGTTGAATTAAATGCTCCACTGCTTTGTAAGCACCTAAATAGTCATCAATGATAACATTACTCACTTCGAGTTCATCATTCGACCGGTCGAACAGGATTAAGGGAATGCCTTTCTCTTTTAGTTTGCGATAATGATCAAAATTTTCTGTTTCCTTGGCCATCGAAGCAATGATACCATCTACACGTGCATTCATTAAAGCCTCTACGGTAGCAACTTCCTTTTCGTATCGGTCATACGTTTGACAGATCATCACGTTGTAGCTGGCCTTATTTGCAATTTCTTCGATGCCTCTGACTACTGACGAGAAGAAACTACGATCTGCCGTAGGCACAATAATACCAATGATGTTACTTCTGCCATTGCGGAGTGCGGCAGCAATATGATTCGGTTGATAATTTAGTTTTTGAGCAACTTTTAAAACTGCCTTTTTAGTGGCCTCACTGATACGGGGGTGATCTTTAAGGGCACGCGAAACAGTAGAAGCTGTAATGTTCAGTTTCTCTGCAATATCGTGTATCGTGGTCTTCTCTTTTTTCATAACTCAAGACTCATTTGCCGGCTTACCAATTGTTGCCAAAATTCCTCCATCAACGTAAATGATTTGTCCATTCACAAAGTTGCTCGCGTTGGATGACAGAAAGATAGTGGTTCCAATTAAATCTTCCGGATTGCCCCAGCGTCCTGCCGGTGTGCGGCTAATAATAAAATTGTTAAACGGATGACCTTCTGCTCTCAATGGTGCAGTTTGTGAAGTAGCAAAATAACCAGGCCCGATCCCGTTCACTTGTATATTGTAGCGAGCCAATTCGGTTGCCATATTCTTCGTTAGCATTTTCAATCCGCCTTTAGCGGCAGCATAAGCAGAAACGTTGTCGCGACCCAGTTCGCTCATCATCGAACAGATGTTAATGATCTTGCCGGACTTTCTTTTTATCATGTTTTT
>DASTYM010000018.1:0-20175 GCA_035764995.1 Cyclobacteriaceae bacterium
CGATAGCAAACAATAATCCGATTCGTCTGATTTCCCGGATATGTCGATGTTGCAGGAGTTTTTCAAACAACTGGCCTTTTTGTTCAACGGTGCTAAGCAGATTTTCATTTTCAATGACTTGTAATGTTGCCAGTGCTGATGCACAGCACACCGGATTCCCGCCAAATGTTGTGATATGTCCAAGCATCGGATCGTGCGTTAAGCACTTCATCATTTTTTGATCAGCAATAAATGCCCCGATAGGCAACCCGCCACCAAATGCCTTCGCGATGGTGAGAATATCAGGAATGATATCGAATTGTTCAAAGGCAAACAAAGTACCCGTTCGACCCATGCCACATTGAATCTCATCAAGAATCAGGAGCGAGCCAGTTTCGTCACAGCGTTTGCGAACGGCTTTCATATACTCTCTGGAAGGAATGCGAACACCGGCATCGCCCTGAACAGTTTCCATAATTACACAAGCTGTTCGTTCTGTAATGTACGTCAGGTCACTGAGAGAATTGAAATTGATAAATTTTACATCGGGTAGTAATGGTCTGAATGCTGCTTTTTTAACTTCATTTCCTGATACACTTAGAGAACCAAGTGTGCTTCCGTGATATGATTTTCGGCACGAAATAATTTCTGTTCTTCCGGTATAGCGTTTCGCAAGCTTCAAGGCTCCTTCATTGGCTTCTGTTCCTGAGTTTACAAAATAGGAGCAGTTCAAAGAATCTGGGAGGAGTTCATTAAGTTTTTGAGCCAGTAAATTTGACGGTGATTGGATGTACTCACCAAACACCATCACATGCAAATGCTTATCCACCTGGTCTTTGATGGCCTGAACAACATGCGGATGCCTGTGTCCGATGTTGGTTACGGAAATTCCGGATATCAAATCGGTGTAGCGCTTACCCTCGGGGGTGTATAAATAAACTCCTTCAGCGCGTTCGATAGACAGCAGGAAAGGTGCTGGTGAAGTTTGAGCGATATTGTTTAGAAAAACATCTGTGCTATAACTCATAGAAATCAAAACTAGGAAGAGTTGCGCACAGGTAAAAATGAAGAAGCCCCCGATTTCTCGGAGGCAACTCTAAACAACCCTTAAAAAAATAGTCTTTATAACAATTACCTAATCTTGAATCAATTTGGGGCCTGTGTTGCAATGGAGATCATGATACCGATCAAAATGATCGCAACCAGTACTAGCACCTGTTTCATGCGCGAGGCAATCTTTGCGTTCGTGATTTCTTTCAGATCAATCTCTTTCATCATGGGGTTTGGTATTAGTCTTACAAAGGTCATCCATTTTGGAGGTTTTGCAGAGAAAAACATGGCGTAAACCCTACATCCGTAGCATTTAAAGTGAGGAATTAGACAGGCTGACGCTTGGCAGGTGATTGTAGAATTGAACACCTGCCAGGTAGATAGTGCAATCGTTTGAAATGCTCAATTTTATACGTAAAACCTAATTACTGTTCGGTCTTAAAACCACAATTGTGTCAATATTTTCATCCGAAGGCCTTAAAAAGGTGAAATAGATTCAGATTTCTCCGAATCCTTACATCCGCAAATTGGGGTAATTTATGAGGTCTTAATAAGCGCCTATGCGTTATGCATTTTTAGAAACTCGAGTATTTCCTCACGGGCACCGGGAGATCTTTTTTGATCGTATTGAGAGGTAGCAATGGATTTAAATAATTCGCCCACTACAAAAGGTTTAAAGCCCAGTTTTTCGGCATAGATGGTTGCCACTTCCAGCTCAACGTCTTCCACTACTTCATCGAGGTAAATCATAAACACGAGGTGGTAGATCGATTCCAGCTTATCAATTTTTTCCTCAGGTGCTGTAAATTCAAGATGGGATACATCCACCTGTGCATAATGCAAATCGTGCGGATTGAGGTGCAGCTGAAAACCCCACTTCAGCAGGCATCGTAAAAACCGACTCTCAATTTTATCTTTCTCGAGAAAAAGCGCCAAAATATTGAAGTAGCTCTTTTTAACAGAGTTGAGTTGCTCTTTTGTAAATTCTTCCAGCATATAATCAGGTCATTACTTGTGCAAGGTTCAATTAATTTCGCGAAATCTTAAGCTTTATTTTTGTTAGCGACAGTATTTATTTTGTAGTTGGGTTATTCCGGTAGCACCCAGCTTTTTGGCTAGGGCAAGATCGTTACAAAGATTGGAGTGGTTCTTTGAATGTGCCTTGGCGATTGCGCGAAGTTTATAAGATTCAGCTCGCTGTGGCCTGAGGAAGATGGCCCAGTTTAAGTCTTTCACTGCTTCACGATATTGTTTGGTATCGGTGTTAATCGTGGCACTGGCCAAAAATATATCGGCATAGATATCCGGGACATCTTGTGGGTTCATCACTACCGTAAATGCCTCACCGTAGATTTCAGTGAGGTTTTCCCTAAAGAGTTTTTTACCCAGTTTGAAATAGTACATGGCCTCTTCATTATTTTCGAGATACCTGAAGTTGATCATGCCAATCTGGTAGGCAAGCTCGAGGTTCCACGACTGTTGTGAATGTAATTGTTTAAGGGTTTGCAGGGCATCATTATAAGCACCCAGGCTATACTGACAAACACCAATTTTTCGTAACGTTTCCTCGCGAGGAGGAAATTCATATTTTTTCAAACACGTTAATTGATAAAGGGCCTCATCAAAATTCTGCGAGGCAAAATTCTTTTCAGCCAGCTTACGTACTTCCGTGATCAGACTGTCCCGTGCATGAATAAACTGAAAGTCCAGGGGATCTTTCTCGTATAACATGTTAATTCTTCCAACAGCCTCATCAATCTTTCCTTTCGCAAAGAGCGAATTCACCTCCAGTACGGATTGGTGATTCTGTTTCCATATCTTTTCGTACTTGGCGTTGATGAAATAATTGGCAGTATGGAAAATCCCGAATGAAATTCCGGACATCACAATAAACACCAGGAAAGCGAGGCCTTGAATTCTAAAATAGTGGCCATCGAATGCATATCTTTTTTTCTGTGTTTGTTGCCAGCGTGCGTATCTCTGTCGTTGTGCTTCACGCCAATGTTCCTCTTCGTAAGAGGTAGTAACATGGGCACTGAATCGCGAATCGTAACGCGATTTTTTAAGAGGATCGGAAAGAATGTGGTAAGCCTCGTTGATGGCTTTGAACATTTCTTCGGCTTGCGGATTTCCCGGATTGCGGTCGGGATGGTATTGCATAGCAAGCCGTTTATACGCTGTGCGTATGGCTGTTGAATCAGCCGATTGTGTTAACCCCAATATTTCGTAAAAATCGGCCAAATCGTAAGGTCTTTGGTATTATAACGAATTTACCGCCTTTTTAGCTCATTCTTAAAACGAAAAAAGGACGCTTGAGGCGTCCCATTTTTTATGAATTTTTTGAAATTTAAAGCTTAGCTAGCTCTTGTACGAGGTCAATCAGCTTGTTGGAATATCCCCACTCGTTATCATACCATGATACTACTTTTACGAAGTGATCGTTGAGAGCAATACCAGCCTTCGCATCGAAAATAGAAGTGCGCTCATCACCGAGGAAGTCCTGTGATACTACATCCTCCTCTGTATAACCAAGGATACCTTTCAACTCACCCTGTGAAGCTTCTTTCATGGCGGCCTTCACTTGGTCGTAAGTAGCTGGTTTTTCCAAACGTACGGTTAAGTCAACAACTGAAACGTCAGCTACAGGAACGCGGAACGACATACCGGTCAATTTTCCCTTTAGTTCAGGCAACACCAATCCAACTGCTTTTGCTGCACCCGTTGAAGAAGGAATAATATTTTGGAAACCGCCACGGCCACCGCGCCAGTCTTTCGCTGAAGGACTATCAACAGTTTTTTGTGTAGCGGTTACAGCGTGTACAGTGCTCATCAAACCTTCCACAATACCGAACTTATCGTTCAACACTTTGGCGATAGGAGCGAGGCAGTTTGTAGTACAGGAAGCATTCGAAACAATTGTATGCTGCGCGTTAAGTTTCTTATGATTGACACCCATTACGAATGTTGGAGTGTCGTCCTTAGCTGGGGCTGACATCACAACCTTTTTTGCTCCGGCTGTGATATGTTTTTGTGCATCGGCCTGGGTCAGGAATAAACCGGTTGATTCAATTACGATTTCAGCGCCTACATCAGACCACTTTAAGTTAGCAGGGTCTTTTTCTGCAGTCACGCGAATTTTTTTACCATTTACGATCAGGTTACCATCTTTCACTTCAACAGTTCCTTCAAATTTGCCGTGGGTAGAGTCAAACTTTAACATGTAGGCCATGTATTCAGGGTCCACGATATCGTTAATACCTACTACTTCAATGTCTTTCCGGTTAATAGCGGCTCTGAATGCCAGGCGACCGATACGGCCGAATCCATTTATTCCAATTTTAGTCATTCGTATATGGGGTTATTTTCTGCGCCAAAAATATGACCTAAAAACCAATTTAATCGAACATCGGTTCAATATTTTTAGGCACACGTTTGCAATTCCAACGCAGGGCTTTATCTTTGCGACTCAATTTTTGGCACCAACTGAAGCTTCAAGCGAAAGCGGGTATTTAAGACTGATAATTGGTCTGTTCGTCTAGGGGTTAGGACACCAGATTTTCATTCTGGTAACACGGGTTCGATTCCCGTACAGACTACAAATCTTTCCCCAGTATATACCTACTGGGGATTTTTTATGTCTAAATATTTTGCATGGAATGGTTCTAAGCACTCTCCTAAGGCCTCTAGTTTCTGCCCTCTGCTCAAATAGAATGGCTGCTAGTGTTTCAATGGAGCGGATAATTTCTTGAAGCTTCTTCGTCCGTTACATTTTTGAATCTTTCGCATTGACGGACTCTCTCAATAGTTATCTGATTTTGACATTTTCATTATTAAGTTTTTAGTAACAAGGTCTTATATCGAATTGCTCAATCCTTATGCATCCAAAAGATTTTATACGTTCTCGATGGTTAGAAATGAAGGAATTCTCAAAAATCATTGAGAAATCGATATTTTATCTGTAACATTGCACTGTTACATCCGTTTATGACTAAAGAGTATGTCGCCTACAAAGGAGACGCTTTTCAAATAGAATGGTACTACTCCGAAAAAGGCGAGAGCCAGGCGCGTGACTATTATCTTGAACTTGATGATCAGGATCGCAAGCAGGTTTTAAAACTGTTTAAAATGATGGGTGACATTGGCAAGATTTATGATAAAACAAAGTTTAACAATGAAGGTGATAAAGTTTATGCATTCAAGCCTCAACCTCATCGTTTCCTAAGCTTCTTTCTTCAAGGCAAAAAGATCATTGTAACAAATGCGTTCTGGAAAAAACAAGATAAGCTTCCGGAGAATGAGAAAGAGAAAGCTTTGAAATACATGGAATCATATTTAGAAAGAGTAAAGAAGGGCACATATTATGAGAAAGAAGACTAAACAACTCACTACGTTCGAGCGTGAAATGAGGGACGCAAAATTCAAGAAGTCTTTCGAGAAAGAATTTCAGGAGTTTGCTGTGCAGGAACTACTTGCTGCTATGGCGGAAGGTGATGCAAAATCTGTTCGCGCTTTGGCAAAAGCCGCTGGCTTACACCCTAATGCTATTCAAAATCTGAAATCGGGGAAAACCACGGACATTAAAATGACCTCCTTCCTGAAAATTGCAAAAGCGTATGGTTACACACTGGAACTTGTGAAGGGTACAATTCATATTCCTGTTACACCTAAAGTGGATACGAAGTACGCAATCGCACAATAGTGTTTAAGTTCTATGATTTCAATACTGAAATTATGAATCACCATGCAATGTTAGCGGTATGTGGCTTCTCTGTATTCATGATTTAAAGTTAGTCCGTTAACTATTGTCCATAGAAAAACAGCCACCCCCATTAGTATCCCAAGTCGTCCAATAAGTTCGTAAGGCAAGAAGGCAAGTCCACTTAAAACCGATGTCAACACAATTTGCACCAATGCAATTTCTTTTTTCAATAAATAACGTGTAACAAACAAGAAAAGCAGAGAGCCAGAAAGACCTGCTAAAATGGTTACATACTTTATCCGTCCTTCTCCTGAAAATAGCCAAACACTTCCGTGATAAATTCCAACAGAAAGGGCCAAATGAATAATGCGCACTGAGTCGGAATATCTAGCGTTTTCAGTTCTAAAATAGCAAGTTGTCAGTGGAAATGTCAGCCCAGGTAGAAACAGCATTAAGGTCATAAACAATCCTTTTGTTGCGTCTCCAACGTCAATAGACCAGCAAAACAGAAAGTAAAAGACTCCCGTCAACAGTGAATTTATAAACGGTCTGTTTTTACGGTATTGTTCGGTCCATTTCATTTTCAGTCATTTCGTCTTGGTGTGTCTTGCATCCATTATAGCTTACACCCGAATATATACAATTGTTTGTTCTATGAGTGCGATGAATAAACCCCACAATCATCGTATAATTTGCGGTGATTATTTTGATTTTGCGGTGAAAAATGGTCATATTTGTCGCATAATTTGCGGTGAATGAGTCGGTATATACACTTACGTTCAGGCTGGCCGGACTTCAAATGGGAATCTGAAAGACTTCTCGGGCCCCTTGCCGCATTGCGTGCCAAGCAGGGTCATTTACTGGGTCGCCTGGAAAGCTTTGGATTCAAGCTTAAAGAGGAGGCCAGCCTTCAAACACTCACTCTTGATGTAGTGAAATCAAGTGAGATCGAAGGTGAAAATTTACCCGAAGACCAGGTACGATCGTCTATCGCTCGCAGGTTGGGACTGGAAGTTGCACGCGTTGAAGTAACAGACCAAAATGTTGAGGGCGTAGTTGAAATGATGCTCGATGCCACTCAAAAATCTGACCACAAACTTACCAAAGACAGGCTCTTAGGATGGCACTCGGCTTTGTTTCCGACCGGCCGCAGTGGCATACGAAAAATAGTTACGGGTGCATGGCGTGATGATGCTGAAGGTCCGATGCAAGTTGTATCCGGTCCCATGGGAAAAGAACGTGTTCACTTTGAGGCCCCCAAAGCAGCACGTCTGAAAGATGAAATGAAAAGATTTCTCGTTTGGTTCAATGATCCTGGCAAAATCGACCCAGTGCTGAAAGCGGCTGTTGCGCACCTGTGGTTTGTTACTGTCCACCCATTTGATGATGGGAATGGTCGAATAGCACGTGCCCTGACTGATCTTCAGCTCGCCCGTGCTGATGGGAGCAAGCAACGTTTTTACAGTATGTCAGCTCAGATCCGGAAGGAACGGAAAGAGTATTATGATGTGCTTGAAAAGACGCAAAAGGAGACACTTGATATAACGGAGTGGCTTCTCTGGTTCATAGAATGTTTGGATCACGCCCTTGATGCATCTTCCGAGATACTTTCAGGGATCATGAAGAAAGCAACATTCTGGCAGGTACACCAACAAACTGACTTCAATGATCGTCAACGTAAGATGATAGGCGCCTTGTTGGATGAAACGTTAGTTGGCAAACTCAATAATTCAAAATGGGCTAAGATGAACAAGGTTTCTAATGATACTGCCCTGCGTGATATTCAAGATCTTCTTGCTAAGCACATATTAGTAAAAGAAGAAGGTGGTGGACGGAATACCAGCTATAGAATACGATACCCTGGCGAATAAGGGTTTCGGTTTCAGACTTATGCTCGACCTTTAATTCAGGGCGAAAACCATCAAATTTTTATATCCTCAAGAAAATTGTTGGATACCAGGTACGAACCAGTTGATATCATATCGCCCATGTTGGGTTACGAATATCTGCTCGATCACTGCTAATTTTCTGATTCAAATTGAATCGGTATGAAAAATCTGTTTGTGCTGCTTGTGTGTTCCTGTATCGGACTTAGTCCTTTCGCTCTCCAGGCGCAGTCTTCCTACAAGTATGACGTTGAGAAAGTTGTAGACGATGTTTATGTGTTGAAACCGGCCATAAATGACCTGCGATGGGTAACAACAAGCATTGTGGTTATTATTAATGATGCCGATATTTTCGTAGTTGACAGTGGCCTCCTGCCTTCCGCTGGGGAGGAGGCAATCAAAGAAATTAAAAAGCTATCCACGAAGCCTGTGAAATATCTTTTGAATACGCACTGGCACGGTGACCATTGGCAGGGAAATGAAGCCTTCGTCAGAAATTATCCGGCTGTTCAAATTATTTCATCGCGTGAAGCTTACAAAGGAATCAACCGAAATGGCATGGTGTGGGTCCGCCAGTTTTACATCAAGCATTTCTCAAACTATATCGTCAGTTATGAATCGGCAGTGAAAAACGGAAAATCGGAAGATGGAAAAAGCTTATCGGCTGATACTTTGAAATTTATCAGTGAGGGACTTCAGGGAATGAAGAATGATTTAGAAGAATTGAAAAAACTAAAGCCGGTTGTTCCTACGATGACCTTTAGTGATCAGCTCGTCATAACATCCGGCAAACGTGAATTTCAACTTCATTATTTTGGATGGGGCAATACAACTGGGGATGCCGTGCTTTATCTACCAAATGAAAAAATTCTGATTCCTGGTGACCTGGTGGTTTATCCATCTCCTTATGAATCAGGAGCTTTTTCAAGAGAGTGGTTCGAAACATCCAAAAAATTAAGTCAGTTTGATTTTAAGCATTTGATCCCCGGTCACGGCATTGTTCAACACGACCGATTGTACCTTGATTACCTGAATGCTTTATTTAGCGAAACCATCAAGCAACTCAACGAAGCTTATATTCAAGGCAAAAATACACTGGATGAGTTTCAGTCGACCGTGACGCATGCTTCGGTAATTTCAGAACTTGGTAAAAATCACCCCGACTTTCTTCCTTATGTTAAGAACCTGGATCCTGCTTTTGTTCCTGCTGCCGTTCGAAGTGCGTTTCAAAAAGCAAAGGAAGGGAAATTGTGATTTATGATTTAACATGCTGATTTCACCGGTTGATCTGTTATTTTTATTGCGATGGTAACAGAAGCAGAAATTTCAAAAGTAATCAAAGGAGTAGGCGACCAGGGCGGAACCACAGGAAATGTGATGGAATTCCTTGGATATAGCCAGGCCGAATTTCAACAAGGCTTTGATATCGCCAACGAAATGCAAAATCGCGATTTGGTGAAACTGCTTTATTCAAACTTTAACCAGAATAAAGTTATTGTAGAGTTTACACTGCTGGGCAAGGCAGCCTACGAAAAGTAGAATTTCAATCCTTTTTTTGATTCTTGGTAATTTAATATTTGAGTTCGATAGGCAACTCAAAAAATATCCGCTAACTTTAAGTATCCCCAATCCATACCCCTATGAATATTTCTGAAATCCTCAGCCTTTTTAGTCAGGGAAAAGGAACCGCGAAGAGTCATATGAAAAACCTGATTGAAATGGCTGCCGTTGATGGCAATTTCGAGGATATTGAGTATGACCTCCTGAAAACAATTGCCAGGCGAAACAGTATTTCAGAAAGTCAATTAAAAGACATCCGCCAAAACCCCGGTGGAGTGAAATTTGAAGTCCCAGCTGATAAAAAGCAGAAATTTCATCAGCTGTACGACCTTGTTCACATGATGAGCGTGGATAAATCCATCCACGATGAAGAATTAAAACTCTGCAACCTTTTTGCCATTAAGTTTGGCTACAAACGCGAGCAGGTTCGTGAATTAGTTGATACTATCCGTCTCAATATTGAGCACGGACAGAATCATGACGAAACTATGAAACGAGTAGATTGGATGCTCAATTGAGTTCATCTAAAGCTTGAAGTAAATCAAACCCCGACTCGCCTCAGGCGAGTCGGGGTTCTTTTTTTTATTGCACTTTTGCGCCATAATCATGGTGTTTTGTCATAATTGACGTCTTCCTGACATTTATTTTTTAAGAGTTCGTATCCTAATGGGATTTTTTCCGTACAAGGGTGGGTGTGAAATCTGAAGGGTGAAGGCCTGTGGAGAAAAATTACTTTAAAAGGAGTATGCTCGAGCAAGTAGAGACTAATGAGTTACATGATATTTTTACATCCATCATCGAAGATGCAGATGCGAATATCCTGCTCTTGAATGAAGATTTCAGGATCATTTCACTCAATCCGGGTTTTTACTGGATTTTTCTTGAGAATTACGGAATCGATTTAAAGAGAGGCAGCTCTATCCTTGACTCGATTGAACTTGCGAACCCGCGGCTGGCGCAGGTATGGCGTCAACGCTGCCTGAGTGCTACGCATGACGATTCATTTAGGGTGGAAGAAACCTACGAGATCGATGGCCGGAAATTTTATTGGGAAATTTATTTTAAAAAAATCCATCATCACGATCGATTTATTATTTCCGTGTTTAGTCGTGATATAACGTTACGCAACGCTTATCAAAAAAGAATTCTGGAGAACGAAGCAAACCTGCGTTCGATTCTCAATACAATCGAGAACAGCATTTGGCTTGTTAATACTCGCTTTGAGTTAATTGATTTTAACAAGGAATTTTACAGAAGTTATAAACTTGCTTTCGGGATTCGGTTAGAAAAGGGCAGAAATATTCTGGAACTCATTCCCGATGCAATGCCTGAACTTCGTGACCAGTGGCGCGAGCGCTATGAAACCGGTTTGAAAGGCAGACCGGGAAAATATTTTGATACGTACCTGATTGGTGACGAACTAAAAACGTACGAAATCAAAACCTACCCGATTGTTGAAAATGGAAAAGTGACAGGCCTCACCATTTATTCGCGCGATATCACCCAGCAAAAGAAAACAGAGGATATTTTAAAGGAACAAAACGAGGAGCTCACGAAAATAAACAGTGAGCTTGACCGGTTTGTGTACAGCGCATCGCACGATTTGCGTGCGCCCTTAATGTCGGTAAAGGGCCTGCTCAACATGATCAAGGTTGATCCTGAGAAGAATAATTCTGTTAAGTACATGCAGCTGATTGAAAAGAGCGTACTTAAACTGGACAACTTTATTTCAGATATCATTCAGTATTCGAAAAATTCGAGAATTGATTTGCTCGTCAGAGAAATTGATTTTCATGAGTTGCTGGAAGAATCAATAAACTCTTTGAAGTTTATGGAAGGAGCAGAAAGTGTAAGAAGCATTAAAAGCATTGAAGCTAACTGCCCTTTCTATTCGGACCCCAGCCGTTTACTCATGGTTTTCAATAATATTATTTCTAATGCGGTGCGGTACCGGGATAAGTGGAAAAGTGACTCTTACCTGCAAATTGATATTCAGGCTGATGAAAAGAGCGCGCGAATCAAATTCTCTGATAATGGAATTGGGATTGCGCAAGAGTATGTAGGTAGTGTATTTAAAATGTTCTATCGCGCCACCACCGAAAGCAAGGGATCAGGTTTAGGTCTTTATATTGTAAAAAGTGCTGTAGAAAAACTGCAGGGTACCATTGAAGTGAAATCAGAATTCGGACAGGGCACTACGTTTATTATTGAGATACCCAATCTTTCCAACTAATACTTTTTAGACCTACAGGGCTATAGACCTTCGCTATTAGGGACTTTGCGCCTTTTTGCGTCTTTGCGCTTCTGCTGCCGGTAGGCAGGTTTGCGTGAGATTTTTTTTCATACAAAGCCGCAAAGAACTCGAAATATATAATTAAATAATTTTAGAAGTTGTCGACTGTTTTGAATGGCCCGAGCCCCGTCACCTGAGGTTTAAGATCATTGCTTTGTCTGCCATGACAAAATAATCCTTAACCTTGAATGTCAGTGGTTTTAATTTCAGAGTAAATTAGCGGCAGATGAAAAGATTTTTTAAAGGATTTCAGCTTCAGGGAAATGTGTACTGGGCACTTGTGCTTCGCCTTTTGTTGGCGATGTTCTTATTTATGCTCTGCCGGATCGGTTTTTTTATTTATAACATCAGCTATTTTCCTGAGACTACTACATTTAATTTTCTGCGGATCATGTGGGGCGGTTTACAATTTGATTTGGCCGCAGTACTCTATATTAATGTGATCATCCTGGTGCTTTCGGTTGTTCCGGTTGATCTGCGTTTCAGACAAGGCTATCAGTCGGTCATAAAATTCTTTTACTACACGTTAAATGGAATTGCGCTGGCAGCCAACGTAATGGATTTTGTCTATTACCGGTTTACCCTGCGAAGGACCACGGCCGATGTGGTTGATCAGTTTGAGAACGAAACCAATCTATTCTCACTCTTCCTTCAGTTCTTTATCGATTATTGGTATGCCGTAATTTTTTGGGGTTTCCTGATGTGGGTGATGGTTAAGTTGTACAAGAAGATTCAGGTTCAAGGACCTTTGCTTCAGCACCGAATTACCTACTATGTGGCCGGAGTTTTAGCGATTCCACTCGTGATCACATTGTTTATTGGCGCTGTACGCGGAGGTTTCCGTCACAGTACACGCCCGATTACGTTGAGTAATGCTGGTGAGTACGTAGAGCATCCGAATGAAGTAAGCCTCGTGTTAAATACACCGTTCGCTATTTTCCGAACACTAGGAAAAACAAAAATCCAAAAGATCAACTTCTTTAAGGATGAAGCTGAGTTGAGTTCACACTACAATCCTGTAATCATTCCTCACGACACTACAGCATTTAAGCCAGTCAATGTAGTGGTGATTATACTGGAAAGTTTCTCGAAAGAATTTTTTGGAGTGTTTAATAAAGAAAGGGAAGGATACCAGGGCTACACTCCTTTTTTGGATTCACTCGCACAGCATAGCAAGACTTTTCAGTATTCATTTGCGAATGGTCGTAAATCAATTGATGGATTGCCATCCGTGATGGCGTCCATTCCATCGCTTGGCGTTCCATATGTGTTAACTCCGTTTGCATCAAACAAGATTAATAGCCTGGGTAGTTTGTTGCGTGCGAAAGGCTATCACACTTCCTTTTTTCACGGAGCTCCCAACGGATCCATGGGCTTCCAGGCATTTACAAATTTGGCAGGCTTCGAACATTATTATGGAAAAACTGAATACAATAATGACGATGACTTTGATAACATGTGGGGAATTTGGGATGATAAATTTCTTGGCTTTTATGCCGATAAGATGAACGAATTCCCGCAGCCTTTTATGTCATCATTTTTCTCAGTGAGTTCTCACCATCCATTTAAAGTACCAGATTCTTTTGAAGGCAAATTTAAAGGAGGCGAGCAGCCCATTTTGAAATGCATCGAGTATACCGATTATTCATTGCGTCAATTTTTTAAGAAAGCTTCGCGGATGCCTTGGTTTGCAAATACGCTTTTTGTGATAACGGCCGATCACGTTTCGTCAAATGTAATTTTCACAGAATCGCACACGACCTGGGGTTTGTATTCTGTTCCACTTATCTTTTTCAAACCAGACAATAGCCTGAGTTCCGTTGATACCGGCTTGTCGCAACAAATTGATATCATGCCGTCAGTGTTAGGGTACTTGCATTACGATAAACCGTATGTGGCATTTGGCCGTAATGTATTTGATCCAAACTCGACACCGTTTGCCTTTAACTATAGTGATAATGTTTACAATCTATATAAGGATAATTACCTGCTAATGTTTGACGGAAAAAGGACCATTCACTTGTATGACTTTAAACAGGATAAGCTATTGCAGAACGATTTAAAAGAGCAGCAGGCTGAACGTGTTCAGGAAATGGAGATTTTCATGAAAGCCATCATTCAACAGTATAATAACCGCATGGTGGAGGATAAGCTCACAGCCCAATAATGGTATAATGGATAGCTCTATAACATTAGCCACTATGGCACAAAGCCACAAAGCAGGACCGAGCGCTTTGTGACTTAAGTGTCTTTGTGACTTCCACACTTCTTTTCCAAAAATCTATGGCTTTGCAGAACAAGCTTGATTATCTTTCGTAATCATATTGAAAGAGGACGAATGAATTAGAGATTCCCATGTTCCGAAAGCTGGTCTTCATATGGATCGTAGTATCAGCGCTTGTTGCCGATGCACAGCAACAACAGGAAGAAATTCGCATGAGTATTTATTTTGGAGGAGGCAGTTACGACATTGATTCATTCCAGGCTGACGAATTATTTCATTGGATTGATTCCATTCAAAATCTCAATCTGTTAGACAAGTATGAAATTCAGTTGATCAGCCATACCGATCCCATCGGTGGTAAAGAATATAACGAATGGCTTTCGCAGATGCGCAGCGAATCGGTGAAGCAACTGCTCATCCAACAAGAAGTGCCTGAAAACAAAATATCTGTCAAAGATTGGGGACTCGATAATGCGGTTTACAGCAACCGAAGCAGGCAGGGACTGCGCATGAATAGAAGGGTTGATGTGATCTTGTATCCACTCGTTTTCTGAGGTCAGTTACCGGTCCCCAGTTTCCGGTTACCGGTAACAGGCAACTGGTGACCGGGGACTTTAGGCTAGCGTCCGAAATAGGACACCGTTTTGCAAATACGGACGAACCGGACTATTTTTTCCCATCTTTTTCGCATTTCCAGCGTTGGAATGGCCATTGGCACTATAATTGGCTCTTCGGGACGGGAATTAGGGCTTAGGACTTAGGCCTTAGGTCAAAGTTGAATCCCAAGCCCTAAGTCCAAGGTCCCAAGTCCTAACATTGTTAACAATACTAAATGATCAAACTACGTGATATTGATAAGTACGTTGATTCCAGATTTCAACGCACTTTTATCCTCAAAGGCGTGAACCTCGATGTTCAGCAAGGTGAATTTCTAACAATCATGGGCCCCAGCGGTGCCGGTAAATCATCCATCATGAACATCATTGGATTGCTCGATGAACCATCGGCCGGTGAATATTTTTTCTTTGATGAGCCTGTTCATAAGCTCAAGGAAAAACAGAAATCTGAAATGCATAAAAATTATATCGGTTTCATTTTCCAGGCCTATCACCTGATTGATGAATTGACTGTTTATGAAAATATTGAAACGCCTCTTTTATATAAAGGTGTAAACGGAGCCCAGCGTAAGAGCATGGTGGCAGAACTATTGGATCGGTTTAACATGGTTGCTAAGAAAGATTTGTTCCCAGAACAGCTCAGCGGAGGACAACAACAATTAGTTGGTATCGCAAGAGCGATTGTCGGCCAGCCAAAATTACTTCTGGCCGATGAGCCAACTGGTAACTTACATTCCGAGCAGGGAAAAAACATCATGGATATTTTTCAGAAACTGAATGAAGAAGGTATGACGATCATTCAGGTTACACACTCGGAAGAGAATGCAAAACGCGGTAAGCGGGTTGTAAGGCTCGCAGATGGAACTATAGTATCTGATGAAAAGAACTAATGATTATGAGAAGGATTGAAAGAATTTATGCTTTGGTTGTATTGATGACCGTTTCATCAATGCTATTTGGCCAGGAGCAGGTTACACAGGATTCAGCGTCCAAGCTGACATTTGATGAAGCTGTAAAAATTGCGTTGAAGAATAACGTAAACCTGAATCAGCAGAAGAACAACCTCTTTTCACGCCAGGTCCAACGGAATCAGTCGGTCGCCAGTTTTCTCCCGCAAGTAAGACTCCAGGGATTTGCCGAGCACTCGGAAGGTCAAATTCCAAATCCGGATGGTGGTGAATTACAAGACACGAAACAGGATTTTGTGGGTGCTAACATTCGCGCAGACTTGGGTCTGTTCAATGGACTAAACCGCCTTAATACTTACTTTCAGACTTCTCAGCAGTTTAAATCGCAAACTGCGTTAGTTAATCGGACCAAGCAAGATGTGGTCTTCAATGTTACAAACCAGTACTTGCAAGTGTTGCTTGATCAGGAGTTGCTTCGAATTGCAAATGAAAATTACAAAACACAGAATACAACACTTGAACAGCTGCGTGAACAGGTAAATGTTGGGGCACGTCCGGAATCAGATTTGTATGTTCAGGATGCTCAAGTTAGAAATATGGAACTTTTAGCTTTAAGAGCTCAAGTTACACTTCAAAATGACAAAGCTACTTTTGCTCAAACACTTCAACTTGATCCATCGATTGATTTTCAACTCGTATTCCCTCCATTTAATATTGATTTGATTTCTTTGGATGGTATCGCTTTGGATAGTCTGTATGCGGTTGCTCTGAAGAACAGGGAAGATTTGAAGCAAGCAAGATTTCAGGCTGAAGCAAACGAGAATCAACATAAAGCTTCCATCAATGGTTACTATCCTACCATTGGTCTTTATGCGCAATATGGATCTCAATACAATTCCCAACTTAAAACCTTTCCTGAGTATGGCGATTTTACAAATCAGTTCACGAAGATTTTTCCAAACCTGGCTGTGGGGGTGAACGTAACCATCCCGATTTTTGACCGGATGCTTACTCGGAACCTGAGGGTTCAAAATAAAGTCGCCCTTGATAACTCAATTCTTCAAAGAGATAACCTGGAAAAAACTGTTAAGATTGATGTTCAACGGGCATACAACAATTACGCGGCCGCGATCAAAGCTTACTACGCATCACAAGTTCAATTTCAGGCTGGCGAACTTGCTTTGAGAACACAGCAGGAAAGTTTTATGCTTGGAGTGTCAAGCCAGGTAACACTTGCACAGGCCAACCAAACCTACGTATTAGGTGCTGCATCAAAAGCACAGGCAGAAGTTACGCTGATGTTTCAAAAGTATTTGCTGGACTACGCGCTTGGTACACTGAGGTTTGAAGAATAACCATTAATCAAATCCGGTATATCGGTTTGATAGTCAATTAATTACAAAAAAGCCCTTCCTGACATCGGAGGGGCTTTTCTTTTGGCTAATGTCATATTTCAGGGAAAAATGCCTACATTTGCACCCCATTCGAACGAATGGACCCTGACGGTATCGTTAGAGGGTTGTTAAACTAAAATTTGCCGCAGAACCGCCCGGCTGCAGCATGTAACAAAGGGTAAGTTCATTTTATGGCTAAAGAAAAAGCAAAACCAGCCGCTAGCGAAGAAGAATTGAAAGCGGTAAAGAAAAAGGCAGTTGAAAAAGTAGCAGCTGACATCGATGAGGTAGATCCCCTCGCAGAAGTTAAAGCCACCCAAAAAGAAGAGATCATTTCGGAAGCAATTCCGGTAACTGAACTGCGCAAGGCTGTACAGGCTAAGCAAGTTCCAGGTGAGTTCGACTGGGCTGCGTTTGACAGAAAAGGTTTCGGTGAAGGTTATTCTTCAAACGAACGCGAGAAAATGGAAAAAATGTATGCTGGTACCGTTACTACTGTTGACAGTGGTGAACTGGTAGTAGGTACAGTTGTGGGTATCAATGATCGCGATGTTATTTTAAATATCGGATTTAAGTCTGACGGACTCGTTCCATTGGCTGAATTCAAAGACATGGCTAATCTGAAGATTGGTGATGTAGTCGATTTATTCATTGAAGAGCGCGAAGACAAAATGGGTCAGCTTGTGCTGAGCCGCAGAAAAGCGAAACTCGTGAAGGGTTGGGAAAATATCCAGAAGTCATTGGATAGCGATTCAGTGATTGAAGGCTTTGTGAAACGCAGAACAAAAGGTGGTTTGATTATCGATGTATTCGGTATCGAAGCCTTCTTGCCTGGTTCACAAATCGATGTGAAGCCTATTCGCGATTTCGATGTTTATGTGAACAAGACGATGGAAGTGAAAGTTGTGAAAATCAACTACACGAACGACAACGTAGTGGTATCGCATAAAGTGTTGATTGAAAAAGATCTTGAGCAACAAAAAGTAGCCATCCTCAGCAACCTCGAGAAAGGTCAGGTGTTGGAAGGTACCATCAAGAACATGACCAACTTCGGTGTATTCATCGACCTGGGTGGTGTTGATGGTCTGTTGCATATCACAGATATTTCATGGGGCCGTATCAATCACCCTGAAGAAGTTCTTAAGCTTGACCAGATCGTTAAGGTGGTTGTGCTTGACTTCGATGGTGAGAAGAAGCGTATCAGCCTTGGTATGAAGCAGCTTACACCTCACCCTTGGGCAGGTTTGGCAGCTGATATCCAGGTGGGCTCTAAGGTTAAGGGCAAGATCGTTAACGTTGCCGATTACGGTGCGTTCCTCGAACTTCAGCCTGGTGTAGAAGGTTTGATCCACGTTTCAGAAATGAGCTGGTCGCAACACTTGCGTAATCCGCAAGATTTCATGAAGGTTGGTGATGAAGTTGAAGCAGTTGTATTGACCATCGATCGCGAAGAGCGCAAGATGTCATTAGGCATTAAGCAACTCACTGAAGATCCTTGGACCCGTCAGGATGTGTTGAGCAAGTACGCAGTAACTACACGTCACAAAGGTATCGTTCGCAACCTGACCAACTTCGGCTTGTTCATCGAGCTTGAAGAAGGAATTGACGGATTGGTACACGTATCAGATCTTAGCTGGACTAAGAAAATCAAGCATCCTTCTGAATTCGTGAAAGTAGGAGAGCAGATGGACGTAGTGGTGTTAGAGCTTGATGCGGCTAACCGAAGACTGGCCCTCAGCCACAAGCATATGGAGGAGAACCCTTGGGATACATTCGAAAATATGTTCACCGTAGGATCAGTTCACAAGTGTACAGTTGTTAACAAGAATGACAAAGGTGCAACACTTGAGTTGCCATATGGTATCGAAGGATTCTGTTCAGCGAAGAACCTGGTGAAAGAAGACGGTTCTAAAATTGAAGCTGGTGATTCATTAGAGTTCAAGGTTCTTGAATTCTCTAAAGAAGATCGCAGAATCGTTCTTTCGCATAAGGCTATGTACTCTGCTGAAGAAGCTCCGGTTAAGAAGGCAGCGCCTGCTAAACCTGCTTCAAAAGGCAAGACCATCGATAAGATCAACCAGGAAGTTGAGAAGTCAACACTCGGAGATCTTGATGCATTAGCTGCATTGAAAGAGAAGATGAATACTCCGAAAGGAGAATAATCAATCGAATAGATAAAAAAGGTGGCTTCGAGATTCGGGCCACCTTTTATTTTTAACTGTGTTGCAAAGCAAAATTGATTTCATAGTTTTGTAAGCCAGAAATAAAAGGTTCCGTGGCCGAGTGGCTAGGCTGAGCTCTGCAAAAGCTCCTACAGCGGTTCGAATCCGCTCGGAACCTCAACAGCGGTTCGTCCCGATAACTATCGGGGCCGCTCGGAACCTCTAACTAAAGCTGACTCCTTAGTCAGCTTTTTTCTTTTACGGAGCTTTTGCAGAGCTCTGGCTCTGCTTTATTATTGTTTCTCCTACAGCGGTTCGTCCCGATAACTATCGGGACCGCTCGGAACCTCTAACTAAGAAAGACTGCTGATAAACGGTGGTCTTTTTATTTACGGGGCTTTTGCAGATTTATCTGCCTTATTATTTTTTCTCTTACAGCGGTTTGCCCCGGTAACTATCGGGGCCGCTCGGGACCTCTAACTAAAAGCTGACTCCTTAGTCAGCTTTTTTCTTTTACGGAGCTTTTGCAGAGCTCTGGCTCTGCTTTATTATTGAGCGGTTCGTCCCGATAACTATCGGGGCCGCTGGGAACCTCTAACATTGCCTCAAATCATATTGGTTTGGGGCATTTTTTTTGGAGTTAGGACAATAATCTTGCTGCCAGATGCGGACTCAAATTCTTACTATAATCGTGTGCACTTATTTGTTCTAATGTAAAATCACAAAGCCTTTAAAGCGAGTAGATTCGAGGGATACAAAAATATTTATCGCCCTCCGGAAACTTTAGGACGAAGGTGTGCGTAATAGATTTATCGAAATATTTCAATAAATAGATTTATATTTGCGATGAATTCAGCAATAGACATGAATCAGAAGCAGGCAGAGAAGATTTCCAAGGCTTTAGCCGATCCAAACCGGTTATTGATTATGAAAGAGATCAGGAAGCAGAAGGGTAGTTTCTATTGTGCTGAACTGGAAAACGTGGTCGATCTGGCTCAACCCTCTATTTGTCACCACATGAAGTTACTAACTGATACAGAAATTGTTCTGTCAGAAAAGGAGGGACGTAATGTGAAGTATTCGATCAATAACGAAGTTCTTGATGAATACATCGATTTCCTGAAAACTTTGAAGAAGCCTTGATTTCTTCGCTTTTATTTATCGAAATATTCGAATAATTGAATTAATTAAGACAATCATTGGTTGAACGTTGGAGTACTTATTTTTTTATAGTGTCATTTTAAAATAAATCGAAGTATTTAAATAAATAAATATATTTTTATGAAACACCTAGTAAGACCCGTAATTATTCAGCGCCTGAAATACCTTGCAGGCTATATGTTGACAATCGCTTTTATTGCTGCATGCACCACCCAGGCAGCTGATCTTCCTAATGAATCGGC
>DASTYM010000019.1:0-4429 GCA_035764995.1 Cyclobacteriaceae bacterium
AATGCTGTCCTCTAACATTTCATACGTTCTGGCCTCTTTCATTTTCTCCTGCATAAGACTTTTTTGTTTTTCAAGGATTGAGGGAAGCGTGATTGATTTGATATCGTTCATCACACTGCACCCTCCTAATACGATCATACAAATTCCTACAATGGTAGCCCAGGTTGGAGTCTTCATAAAGGTTAGTTATGAAATAAAAGTAAGCATAAAATCAGCTATTTCTGAAGACTTTAAAACAGTATCTTGGGTAGTTGAATCAATGTTAAAATGAAAATAAAAATCTTCTTCTTATCAGTAATATTTTTTTCGAGCCTGCTGTCGCACGCACAGGAAGTGTACATTCGAATTAATCTTGCAGGTTACCAGCCTGCTGATCCAAAAGTAGCCATTGCTTTTTCGAACCAACCGCTGAAAGGTTCGTTTTCGATTCGTGACCACGATTCTAAAAAGAAAGTTTTAACCGGTAAGGTCAGCCCGTCAAAGGCACCTGGTTATGGTCCATTCAAATATTACTATGAACTTGATTTTTCAGCCGTCACCAAACAAGGTACCTATGAAATTGAAATACCGGGAAAGGCTGTAAAAACTTCTCCGATTTTTATCAATACGAATAATTACAGTAATTACGCTGATCAGTTGGTTGGATTTATGCGCCAGCAACGCTGTGGATACAATCCATTCTTTGATACACTTTGTCATCAGAAAGACGGCCGCGTAATGGATGGCCCGATGAAGGACTCGACTTTCATTGATGTCTCCGGAGGATGGCACGATGCAGGCGATCAGTTAAAATACCTGATCACGACTAGTAATGCCTCTGCCAGAATGCTGATGGCGTATCAGCAATTTCCGTCTGCGTTTACCGATGATGTGAACGATCTGGGTAAAATCAAAAAAAATGAAATCGCTGATGTGCTGGATGAAGCAAAATGGGGGCTCGATTGGATTCACAAACTTCACTTTGCTCCCGACCAACTGATTCATATGGTTGGCGATGACCGTGATCACGTAGGTTGGAAGCGCCCGGCTTATGATCCAAGTAATTATGGTTGGGGGAAGAATTCGTATCGCGTGGCATACGTTGCTACCGGCAAACCACAAGGACTGGGAAAATATAAAAGTATGGCAACCGGTATTGCCAACCTCGCAGGGAGATCTGCTGCTGCGATGGCCCTCGGGTACCAGGTGTGGAAAGAGCAAAAAATTGATGAAGCCTATACGCTCAAATGCCTGAAAGCCGCTGAGGAGCTTTATGCTATGGGCAAAAAGCAGGAAGGTTATCAGCAGGGTAATTCGTATGGTGCTCCTTATCGTTATAATGAAGACACCTGGACAGACGATATGGAGTGGGCTGCTGCGGAATTATTTCGCGCGACCGGAAAACCTGAATACCTGGCGGATGCAAAACACTATGCAGAACTCACAGGAGAGTTGTCGTGGATACAAAATGATACAACCGCGCATTATCAACATTATCCATTTTTGAATATCGCGCACTTCTCGTTGTACAGCCTGGTGGATAATGATTTTAAAATGAAACTGGCAGGCTATTACCGTAACGGAATTGAGCAAACCCTGAAGCGGGCTAATAAAAATGTTTTTAAAAATGGAGCCCCCTTTATTTGGTGCTCGAACAATGTGTTGGTTGATCTCGTGCTCCAGATTATCCTGTATGAAAAAATGACTAACGATCTCAAATATCATCAATACCTGACTGGGATGCGCGATTGGTTGTTTGGAAGAAACCCCTGGGGTGTAAGTATGTTTATGAATATCCCCGAACGTGGCCCGTATCCGAAGGACGTTCACACCAGCACGTGGGCGTTAGACAAGAAGGAAGTTCCAGGTGGCCTGGTTGATGGTCCAATCTATGCGAGCATTTATAAAAGTTTGAAAGGCATTCACCTGACGCATGACGATGCCTATGCTGCTTTTCAAAATGATTATGTAGTCTATCACGATGATATTGGTGATTATTCAACCAATGAGCCTACGATGGACGGAACGGCTTGTGCGATTATGCTGATGGCATACCTGGCTAATGGAAAATGAGTTTGTTAAAACATAGTACATATTATTTCTGGTTGCTGGTTGCCGGTTTCTGGTTACCGGTTGCAGGATATACACAGCTCACTGTTGACAAGTATGGAGCCATTGTTCGAGGTGATACGTCACGAAAAGAAATTTCACTGGTTTTTACTGGCGATGAGTTTGGTGAGGGTGGGGACCTGATTCGAAAAACACTTTCGGCACACAACATCAAGGGTTCATTCTTCCTGACGGGAAATTTTTATTCGGATGAGAAATTCAATTCTTTAATTCGATTGCTTAAGAAAGATGGTCATTATTTAGGCGCTCATTCCGACAAGCATTTGTTATATGCTCCCTGGGACAAGCGAGACAGTTTGCTGGTAACGAAGCAACAATTTGAAAGTGACCTCCAAAATAACTATCAGCGGATGAATAAGTTTGGTGTTAAAAAGGAAGATGCGTTATGGTTTCTTCCTCCTTTTGAATGGTATAATTCTGAAATCGTTCACTGGACCAGTGCATTGGGTTTTCGGCTTGTAAACTTTACCCCTGGAACCCGCTCCACTGCTGATTATACGTATCCTGAAATGGGGAAAAGTTATCGCAGCTCGGAAGAAATTTATCAATCGATTATCCAATACGAAAAAAATGATCCCAAGGGGCTCAATGGATTTATTTTGTTGATTCATGTGGGAACAGACCCGCGAAGAACGGATAAGTTTTATTTTAGACTGAATGATTTATTGAACGAATTGAAAAAGAAGGGCTATCGATTTGAAAGAATTGATGCGTTGCTTCGCTAAGCAGATCACATTTTTTCAAAAACTGATCGAGGTATAAGCTTCAATAGAATGGCAATCAGTCGCCAACGCTTAGTAATGTAAACGACTTTTCTCTTTTTCAGGATGGCATCAAAAATTTGAGATGCAGCCTTTTCAACAGATGCTACCCAGAATTGACCCGGGCCTTTTGCCATGTCTGTTTTTACGAAGCCAGGCCTGATATCGGTTATTAAAACAGGAACCCTGATTTTATTTACCTTTTGTCTCAGCCCCTCCAGGTAATTGATTTGAAACGCTTTTGAGGCATTGTAAGCATGTGCAATCCCGCTACCGCGAATACCTGCAACCGAACTGATGTTTACAAAGTGCCCCGATTTTTGTTTCCAGAAATAATTGAAAGCCCAGTCGGCCACACAGGTAAAACCGGAAACATTCACATCGATTGTTCCTTTTTCAATTGTAAAATCGAGCGATTTGTTAAGTTCACCGGTTCCGGAACTGAGAACGAGCAAATCAAGAGTACCTAATTCGTTTACCAGCTCTTGTAAAAACTGTGGAACTGTTTCGGTTTTTGTAACATCAAAAGATTTGATAACAAAGTGATCAGGTTTTTGAAGCTGAAGTTCCTGCAGCAATGAAGTTCTTCTTCCTGTTATGCCAACCTGATATCCATTATTAGCCAGTATCAAAGCAAGTTCTTTTCCAATGCCTGATGATGCCCCAACGACAATTGCTTTTTTCATGCTTTTTTATTCTTCCAGAATTTTTTTGAGACCAGACAACATCATTCCCCAATTCTTTTCAGAATGCTTTTGTGCTTCTTCTGTTGGATTGTTGTCTTGTGAAAGTAACACTTGGGTTTGATTGCCCTTGGCGGAAAGTTCGATCGTTACAAGATGATAATTTTCCGGAATATCCGGAAGTCCGGTGAGTGGACTGAAGTGCGTGTATGCTAATGCTTTCCCCGGTTCGATTTGACGAATTACACCCTTGTCTTCATAAGTCTTTCCCTGCCATTCTCCTTTCCAGGTAATGGAACTTCCTGCTTTCCAGTCAGAAGTTACCGTTGTTCCAAACATGTATTTTTTTATGGTTACAGGATTGATCAAAGCATCCCATACCTTTTTGATGTCAGTGTTGATTGTTATATCAGCCCGAGCGATGAATTTTTGAGCTTTCATTTTCCTGAGGATCATTTATGAAAATGGAAACGTTGAATCTATTTTAATAATTCAAAACTTCCATTTTCCCTCAAAATATAAATACCCAGCAAGCAAAGAACGATGGGTGTTATGATATGCCCGTATTTTGAAATCGTTTTAGCCATGAGTGGGTGAGTTGTCAGGTATTTCGCAGCTGCGAGCCAGATGAAGGTCATGATTAAAAACACGGCCACCATGACCGATTTGTCATAGGATGTTAAGGATGTAAAAAGCGGTATGTAGGTGCCGATATTATCACCTCCATTCGCGATGGTGATCGTTGCAATCGATATTATTCCGGGTATCGTAGCCCTTTCAGACGGTGCTGACTCTTCTTCGTTTTGGTTCTTAAACAATCCAAGTAGTTGCTTTACGCCAAGATAAATTGGAAATAAACCAAGGAGGCCAACATAC
>DASTYM010000020.1:0-9642 GCA_035764995.1 Cyclobacteriaceae bacterium
CATTGATAGCCTCCACAAATTTTGGGAGCGCTTCTTCGTAACTCTTGATTCCAAAATACCGTTCTGCTTCACTTAGGGCTTTGCCACCCTGGGCCAAACAGTTAACAGATAGGGTAATTGACAGTGCAAAAAATAGAACAAGTCTTTTCATAATGTGGACAAAAATAGGTACCAAGTTTACATGTATTATAATCTCCTCATTGTGTGATTTTACGGGCAACCTTACAGGGTACGAAATTATACTATTTATGGAAGTTTAGTAAAATTTAATTAAAGTATAGCTTTAATTAACTCAGGTTAAAATAACTCATTGTGAATTTTTTGTACCCCTTTAGGAAATAATCTCAATTATATCGAATTTTAAGTTGATTAGTCGAATTATATGAAAAGTAAACTCCTAAACCGAATCTTTTCTATCGAGGAGGGTGAAACCGGCCGTGTAGGATTGCTCCTGATTATGAGCTTCTTCATGGGAGCCTTTCTGGCAACGTTCAGTGTTGCCGCCCAAACTCTTTTCCTTACGTACCATGAGGGTACAACAGACCTTCCCAGAGCCTTTGTGGTTTCCGGAGTGTTTGGGTTGATTGCAACTATCGTCTACAACTTTCTGCAAACAAGAATACCGTTTAGAGTACTGGCCATGCTGGGTCTTTTAATGGTTACGGGAATTACTGCGTTCATTGAATTTGCCGATAAGATTGTGCCGGACCTGGACCCACAGAACATGTACTTCTTCGGCTATACTCAATTAGCACCTTTCACACTAATAATTCTCCTTGTATTCTGGGGCGCATTCAACCGGATGTTTAACGTTAAACAATCCAAACGCCTGCTGGGTAGTGTTGACCAGGGAGCTTTGATCGCATCATTGATCTCCTTCTTCTCAATCCCCTTTGCCCTGAACGTTATTGATGTTGAGTCACTTTATACCGTGGGGCTTATCAGTATATCAATCTTTACGGTTCTGTTTTTTGTTCTATCGTCAAAATTTGCCGGAGAATCATGGTCATTAAAATTTGAGCGCCAGCACAATCAAAAATTAACCATTGGCGGGTTCTTCAATAATCGTTACGTGTTGTTTCTTTCGCTGTTCATTGTTGCCGCCATGGTTGCATTGAACTTTATTGATTACTCGTTCCTGAATGCCTCAACGCAATATTTCAGCGGAGCCGATGCCGACAAGTTGCCAAAATTCCTCGCGTATTTTGAGGCGACCGTTGTGATATTCAGTTTCTCATTCCAAACTTTTGCTGCTGATCGGGTTATCGAAGATTATGGACTAAAGGTGTCGGTACTGGTAAACCCTATACTCATTACAATTTTTACAGTAGTGGCATTGGTAATCGGGTTACTATTCGGATATGACAGTGCCAGCTCTTCATTTGTTATCTTCTTTATCATGATTGCGATGAGCAAGCTCTTTATCATGTCGGTTAAAGAATCGCTCGATGAACCGTCCTTCAAACTGTATCTCCTGCCCATCGAAACCAATATCAAACTTGACGTTCAAACGAAACTGGAGGGCATTGTTACCGCCTTTGCAACCATTGTTGCGGGTAGTTTGATTTTGTTGATTAATGAGGTCCAATTATCCGATTTGATTTACATGACGATATTCGCACTTCCTATCATTGCATTCTGGTATTTCGTTGCCAGCCGCCTGTATGGCAGTTATCGCGAAACACTTCAGACCACACTGGTAAAGAATAAAGCAAAAGTTGAGCAGCGTGATGAGCGTGAATACACAGTAGACAAAGTGCTCGAAAAAGAAGTCAACAGTTCAACAGAAGATAAAGTGGTGTACGGATTAAAACTGATGGAAAAATTAGAGCCGGCACTTTTCGAAAATGCCGTCATTAAGCTTACAGAAAGTAGTTACCCAAAAGTGAAGTCGTTTGCTACAGAAAAAATCCAGGAATTAGGAATCGATAAGGAAGCAATCAAAAATCCTGAAATAAAAAATTTAGCAAAGTCGGCACAGGGCGAGTCAGAAGACAGCGACTTACTTTCTATTTCTACCGACAAGCTGATGAAGCTTAGCAAATCAGTTAAACCGGCCGATCGTATTTTGGCTGCCAAGCTTTTGAGAAAACTCATCAGCCAACGCACCATATTCATTTTATTGGAATTACTCCGTGATGTAAATGCACAGGTGCGCCATGAGGCATTGGTTACAGCACGCAAAGTGAAGCGTCCTGAAACATGGTCGGTTCTCATAGAATTGCTGTCGTCTGCCATGTACGGTCACGATGCTGCTGCTGCCCTGATTGAAGCTGGAGAAGCTGCTTTACCAACCCTTGAAACTGCATTCCACAAATCAGGTCAAACTGATTTAGTCATGTTGCGCATTGTGCAGATCATGGGAAGAATTGGCGGAGACCAGGCATTGGACTTACTCTGGAAAAAGGCCGATTACCCTGATAAGCGAATCGTAAAACAAATTTTGTACTCGCTACGGTATATAAATTATAGAGCGTCTGGTCGTCAGGCTCAGGAAGTAACCGATTTACTGGAAACCGAGCTTGGAAAAACATTATGGAACCTGGCTGCTTTGAATGAGCTTCCGGAAACGGATGAGTTCCTGTTACTGCGCGATGCCCTTAAGGAAGAGATTCGTGGAAATTTTGACCACGTAACCATGCTCCTCTCTATATTATATGACCCTGAAGCAGTTCAGTTGGTTCGCGAGAACATTGAATCAGGAGATCCCAATGGTATTGCGTATGCACTTGAGTTGATGGATTTGTTTGTTCATCCGGACCTTAAACCGAAACTTTTCCCGCTGTTTGATGATATCCCGATCGATAAAAAACTGGAGGATTTGCAGATCTTTTTCCCGCGTGAAAACTACAATCCGATCCAGGTAATTAACTACATCCTCAATCGCGACTTTAATATGAACAACCGCTGGACGAAAGTCTGCGCGGTATATGCATCTGCTTACATTAAAGATTTCCGCGTAAGCAGGGGTTTAATTGCCCAACTCTTCAACCAGGATAAGCTTCTACAGGAAACAGCAGCATGGGTTATTTACAACAAAGACAAATCTTTCTATAAGGTTGTTTCTGAACGTCTGCCAAACCGCGACAAAAAATTCCTTGATTCTGCAATCGAAAACAATCAACTGCTCGATGGTCTGGATGACGGATTTTTTCTGGGAATAGAAATGGTTCTGTTCCTGAAGCAACTTCCTGAATTCAAAAACATTAACGGAGTACTGTTGGCTGATTTGTTCGACAAGATTTCACCGCTGGATATGATCCAGGGCGAAAAAATAAATTTCGACCACAGAGATCAGAATACACCGATTTTCATTGTGGCACATGGTGAAGTCAAATTAAAAGAAGGAGATAACATTGTTACCGTACTGAAAAAAGGAAATGTGTACGGTGACATTTTCCAGAACGGACAATCCGTATTGGTGACTGGTGTTGAAGCAAATGAGCGCTCTATTGTATTTAAGATCAATCTCGCTGACTTCTACTTTGTAATGGCCAATCACCACGAACTGGTTGAAGGCCTCATTAAGAATATTACTCAACGATTAAAACCACAATACACTTAACCCCTCCAGTTACATGAACTTTGAATTAGATGTACTTATCTTATTTGCCGACCGTGATAATGAGACTGCAAACAAAAGCCAGGCAGGCTGGGTAAGCCACTTCAAGAAATTTCTTGAGTTAATGCTCATGCAGGTCTTGGGTGAAAAACCCCGAGTCCTGTTGAAGAGTGAATTCGATAACATGGCTTCACCCAAGCTTGATAACGCAGCTGTTGCAGTCAACATTCTTTCGCAGGATTTTATTAAGTCTGGCCAATGCCTGGATAATCTCGAGACCTTTTACAAGGCCATTGAAAAATCGGGTAAAATTCATAATCGGGTATTTAAGGTTTTCAAAACTCCCCTTTCGGTAGCTGAACAACCTCCACGTTTACGTGAATTGATCGGATACGAAATGTATCAGCTTGATTCCGATTCAGGTGAAGTGCGTGAGTACACTGATTATTTCAGCACAGAAGCTGAACGCCAATACTGGATGAAAATGGTGGATTTGGCTTATGACATTTTTGATACGTTGGTACAGCTGAAAGAAGGCAGTGTAAAATCTGAAGTCAAGAATATTTACAAAAGAAAGACTATTTA
Organism: Cyclobacteriaceae bacterium; assembly: GCA_035764995.1. GTDB lineage: Bacteria > Bacteroidota > Bacteroidia > Cytophagales > Cyclobacteriaceae > UBA2336. The sequence goes on from DASTYM010000020.1 coordinate 4,148, forward strand.
CCTGGCAGAAACAGGTCATGACCTTTCTGTGCAACGGAACATCATCAAGCGCGAGCTACAGCGCCATGGATACATCGTTCTGCCGAATCAGACATTGCCGCATTTCGCGAACGATCTTGAAAAAATGGTTCGCAGAGATGTTGAGGAATCAAGTCTTTCCATCCATTTAATTGGAAGTGCTTACGGTGAAATTCCTGAAGGAGCAGATCGCTCAATTGTTGATTTACAAAACAGGTATGCTGCCGAAAAAAGTCATAAGGTTGGCAAGGAGCAATTCTCGCGTTTAATCTGGATCTCACCTACGCTCGTTAATGCCAGTGAGCGTCAAAAAGCATTTATCGATAATATTAAGCGCGATGTAGACGCTCAGGAAGGTGCCGAGATTTTACAAACACCACTCGAAGATTTTAAAAATATTGTTCGGGAGGAGTTGCTCGATACCCATGAGAAAAAAGCACTGGATGAAACAGGAGGAAAATCCATTTATCTCGTGCACGATCGCATCGACCATCAGGATGTAAAACCGATCATTGACGCGATTGAGAAAAACGGATATAAAGTGCTGATGCCTGAGTTTGAAGGCGAGCTTCTTGACCTGCGTCAAAAACACATCGACAACTTACGAAACTTTGATGCCGCCATTATCTACAAGGGTAAGGTAGGCGAACAATGGGTTCGTATGAAAATACTTGACTTGCTTAAAGCTCCTGGCTTTGGTAGAAAGAAACCTATCAAAGGCAAAGCCCTGTTTACCGCCCCTGGTTCCAGAGTTAACCTGGATGTTTTCAAAAATCAAAACTTACGGATTGTAGAAAGTGATCTGAGAGATTCTGCTCAATCCATTAAATCATTGCTTGAAGAATTTAACGCATAAAAATTATGAGTCAGCACGTAGACGAAAAGGTATCGATCCTCAACCCCTTCCCGGGTTTACGTCCCTTTAAAATTGAAGAGAGCCATCTCTTCTTCGGTCGCGAAGGACAAAGCGATGAAGTCCTCCTCAAACTTTCCAAAAGCCGTTTTGTCGGTGTTATCGGACCAAGCGGTAGTGGTAAATCCTCGTTTATTTACTGCGGGGTGCTACCTATATTATATGGAGGTTTCCTGACTGATGCCAGTCCGAATTGGGAGGTTGTGGTAACGCGCCCGGGTGCAGGACCCATTGATAACCTGGCTGAATCGTTATTAAAAAATAACAAAGAGTACCTGGATGCCGAGCCGGAAGAAAAGAAAATCAAGCGCACCATTTTCTCAACGCTGTTGCGAAGCAGTTCGTTGGGATTAGTGGAGGCTGTTGAACAATCCAGAAGATCAGCTGATGTCAACTACTTAATATTGGTTGACCAGTTTGAAGAATTGTTCCGCTTTAAAGATAGCACCGACCCTAACTCCGTTAACGAAACGCTGGCCTTCGTTAACCTGTTAATCGAAGCGATCAACTACCCGGACTCCCCTATTTATGTAGCCATCACCATGCGTTCTGATTTTATTGGTGATTGTGCTCAATTCCCTGAACTAACCAGAAAGATTAATGATAGCCACTACCTCATTCCTCAATTAACGCGTGATCAAAAGCGCAGAGCAATTGAAGGACCTGTGGCCGTGGGCGGTGCAAAAATTACACCTCGTTTGGTTCAACAACTATTGAATGATTTGGGTGACAACCCTGATCAGCTTCCAATTCTTCAGCACGCGTTAATGCGTACGTGGAGTTACTGGTCAGCCTATCGCGATTACGAAGATGAACAGGTTGACTTGAAGCACTATGAGGCGATCGGTACGATGTCGGAAGCGTTGTCGATGCACGCTAACGAAGCGTTCGATGAATTGACCGATGATCAAAAACGTGTTTGCGAAGTTTTATTTAAAGCCATCACTGAAAAGCGCGGTGAGAACTTTGGTATACGCAGACCAACCCGCTTGAATGAAATTGCATCTATTGCAGATTGCTCAGAAGATGAAATAGTAGATGTAATTGAAAAATTCAGAGAACCCGGAAGATCATTATTAACTCCAGCCTTTGGCACTCCAATTTCATCCAAGTCGATGATTGATATTTCGCACGAAAGTTTGATGCGTATCTGGGTGCGATTGAAAAACTGGGTTGATGATGAAGCAGATGCTGTGCAAATGTATGTGCGCTTAGCGGAAGCTGCTTCCATGTACCAGGTGGGCAAAGCAGGCTTGTGGAGACCACCGGATTTACAGTTGGCATTGAACTGGCAAGCGAAGCACAAACCAACGCTGGTTTGGGGGCAACGATACCATCCCGCGTTTGAACGGACGCTGGTATTCCTTGAATACTCGAAGAAAGAATTCGAGACCGAACAACGTATCAAGGAACTTGAGCAGAAACGCAAACTTCAACGTGCGCGTAGAACTGCTCTTGTTCTTGCAACAGCAACAATCGTATCTATTTTGTTTTTGATCTACGCATTCATTCAAAAACTCGATGCCGATAAGCAACGTGACCTGGCTGTGCAATTACAACAGGAAGCGGTAAAGGCCCGTGATGAAGCGGATAAACAAAGGATTGCGGCCGTAGCTGCTAAGAATGAAGCCGAAGCGGCAAGAAACGCTGCTGACGAAGCGAGAAAAGAAGCTGATAAGCAACGCGACAGAGCAGTTGAAAGTGAGAAGCAGGCTCAACTAAATGCTGAAGAAGCAAAGAAACAGGAAGGCATCGCAAAACTAAACCAAAAGAAAGCTGAAGAAAACGCAACACGTGCCGACAAGGAAGCAGCTGCGGCCCGAATTGCTGAAGCAGATGCGAAGAACAAGCGTTATGTTGCTCAGGCTAAAGCGATGGCTTTGAAGTCACTTGAACTTGGCAGTGAGCCTCAGTTGGAAGGCCTTCTCGCTCAACAAGCTTACATCTTTAACTCACAGCATGGTGGTGAAGAGTATGATAACGATATCTACAATGGTTTGTATTATGCCCTTCGCAATAATAACCATCAGCTTACGCAGAGTTTGGCTGGACATGAATATGGTGCAGCGCGTGCACTAATTACGCATAAGGGTGATGCTGATATCTACTCAGCAGGTAGCGATGGTAAAATTATTGGCTGGGACAATTCCAATAAAGGTTGGCAGGCAACCGAACTGGTTGGAAAACGAGCTGATTACCAGGTTTACTCCATGGATATCAATGTAGACGAAACACTATTAGTAGCTGCAGGTCTGTATCCAATCGATGAAATCAATAATTATATTGAGTTATACGATCTGAAGGACATGAAAAAAGCTCCTAAAAAACTCACTGGTTTTGTTCATGCAGTAGAAGATGTTCACTTTACACCGGATGGTAAAGGCTTATATGCTCGCGATAATGGCGGAAAGAGTATTAAGTTCAGTGACTTTAATACAACCAGGCAAGTAATCACTCCTACCGATAAGATTAATGCAATTGATGTAAGCGCGGATGGAAAGAAAATTGCAGGTGCCGGAAATAACGGAATGCTTTATATCTGGGATATCGATAACAACTATTCGGTAACTCAGATTAATCTTGGAAGAACTCCACTAACGGCTATTACCTGGCATCCCTCTGATAACGTGTTGATCGTTGGAGATGATAATGGCCTAATAAAGGTTGTTAGGGCCGGAATTGTTGTGTCAAGTTTATCTGGTCACAAAGGTCCTATCGAGCAAATTAAGTATAACCATGCTGCATCCTTCTTCGCATCTGCCAGCAAAGATCGAACCGTGCGGATCTGGAATGTTCGCAAACTGAGCACGCCTCCTATTGAACTACGCGATCACCTTGATTGGGTGTGGGCGCTTTCATTTTCACCGAATGATGAACAAATCATGGTTGGATTGCACAGTTCCCAGCAACAAATCGGCAAGAAACTGGAGGATGATGTTTTAAAGGATGTCATCAAGACTGAACAAAGTATTCACGCTTACCCTACAAAAATTCCAACGATGTCAAATATTCTTTGTCAGGAGTTTATCAACCGTAACATGAACAAAGAGGAGTGGTCTACCCATGTAGGTGACGACCTGGAATATGAATCAACTTGTAAAAACTACAATCCTAATAATAAATGACCTAACGCTAACCTGAAATAATGACAAGGGCTTTAATCTTTTTTCTTTTCTTCCTCATAGGCTATTGCTCATTCGGGCAGTCAAATGATGCGTGCGTGCAAACCTTAAGGCTTGCGCGCGCTACCTATGAGCAGGGTCGTCTGCATGAAATTGAGGGTCAACTCAAGGGCTGTCTTGAGGGCGGTTTCACAAAAGATCAAAAGCAACTCAAAGTTGAAGGTTACAAGTTGCTTTGTTTGAGTTACATCTATCTGGAGGAGCCCGAAAAAGCAAATGAGGCCATGCTGAATATTTTGAGGGCCGATCACGATTTTCAAATTAATCCTGCGGTGGATCCTGCTGAATTTGTAGGGCTATATAATACATTCAGGTCAAAACCAATGTTCAGTATTGGGGCAATGTTTGGACCTAACGCCACATTGCCGGCCGTAACCGAAAATTATGCCGTGAGTGGCTCATCTTCAGGCCAGGGAAAATATTCCCCAAAGGTGAACATCCAGATTGGTCTTGTTTTTGAAAAACAGCTGTTTGGAAAATTTACGGCAGCGCCAGAGATTTCGCTAAGCAACAGAGCATTCACTTATTCAAACTCAAATCTTTTTAAAAACGATTCTTCGCAAAATTCCGTTGCCAGTCAGACAGGTGAAATCCAACAAACGTGGCTTGACTTAAATTTGCTGATGCAGTACAAGCTTGGTATGGGAGCATTAAACTCATACGTAAGTTTTGGTCCGAATGTGGGAATGCTCACGAAAGCTACCAATACGGTGGAGACTAATTATTCCAGCACAGGTCAGGTGACAAGCGGTTCGCCACTGGATATAACGGATAATTACAATAAGCTCGGTTTCTCTCTCATCGGAACGGCTGGCATAAAATATAAGTTCGGTGCCATTTACATAACCGCAAACGTCCGCTATCAATTTGGGCTTTCTAAAATTGTTAACGAAGATAAACGCAGTCATCCGGAGGGAACCTCCGATTATGTTCTGGGACCCAATATTTATAGTCAACAAAACGCTGCATTTCTGGTAGGTTTTGTTTACCCGATTTTTAAACCGAAGAAACTGCAAAACAAATAATTCGCGCTCATGAAAAAAGCTTTCCCCATTGCTCTTCTCTTCGTTACGCTCGTTTCCTGCCTTACAGAGGAAAGCGCAGACCCAGGAAAAGCAACAACTTTTTTGCGTTACTACAATGGCGGTTTTGATGACCAGGCACAGGCTTTTGAAGAAACTCCGGACAACGGGTTTATTATTTTAGCGAGCACTCAAATCACCAATAACAACGTAGTTATCCAGCGATCCAAAATTAAGCTGATTAAAACTGATCAGTATGGGAATACGTTGTCTCAAGTTCTTTACCCTGCTTTCGGAGATGCAACCAATACTTCATTCTACAAAGGCAGAGGCATCCTGGTTGAAAAAGATGGCAGCGGC
>DASTYM010000021.1:0-15860 GCA_035764995.1 Cyclobacteriaceae bacterium
TAAGCATGGAGCAGCAGGAGAAATATGAAGTGTGTGCGAGAATTAAAAAGTTATTGAAGTAATTATAAAGGAGTGACTATTGCCGTAGCGTGCCTGCCTTCCGGTAGGCAGGTTTGCTTCCCGTCCGGCTCAGTCGGGAACGCAAACCTCCTTTTTTAAGACCCTTGTTTTGCAGGCAATTGAATTTTGAAAGAAGTGCCTTCATTCAATTTGCTGTGGACCTCGATGGTTCCATTGAGGGCTTCAACCTGTGTTTTCACGAGAAACAATCCCATTCCCTTTCCTTCCACATGGCTATGAAAGCGTTGATAAAGTGTGAAGAGTTTGTCTTTGAATGTTGTTAGATCCAGCCCGATACCGTTGTCGCGCACGGTCAATATAACCTTGCTGCCTTCTTTACTTGTTTTTATTTTGATGACCGGTTTTCTTTCAACAGCGCTGTACTTAATTCCGTTGCTCACCAAGTTATAAAGAATACTTTCGATGTAGGCTGGTACTGCATAACAGGTCGGAGCAGATTCAAAATCCTCTTCAAGGGTTGTTCCCGATTCCTGGATTTTATCTTTCAACATCGATTTTACTTTTTTAAACCGATCAAAGAAGTTGACTATTTCAAATGAATTTTGAATACCCTTTTTGATTTCAAGGATGCTATTCAAATCATACATGGTGGCATCCAACTCCCTGGCTGAACTATGAAGGAGTTGTAACATTTCCTGATCTTTCGAAGGGTCAAAAGATTTTCCGTTGATCAGACCTGTAAGTCCCAGGATTCTCGCAACAGCCCCCCGAAAATTGTGGGCGATGATGTATCCAAATTGTGCCAGCTGGTTATTCTGGCTCACCAATTCCATGTTCGTGTTCACCAGCTCTTTCGTGCGGTTTTCAACCTGGTGCTTGAGGTCGTTGCTATACTCTTCCAGTATGGTATTTGTTTTTCTGCGATGCTGGTTATTCCGATACAACAGAAAACTGATCACCAGCAGGAAAATAATGGTGGCAACTGCAACCCACGTGAGCATTAGCTGTTGATTGAGTTGTGAATCTTTCAATTGGGCATCTTTTCGCAACAATTCGTTTTCCTGGGCAATCTTCTCTGTCTGGTAGGTGATCTTAATATTTTCGATGTACTGAATGCGATCTTCACTGAAAATACTGTCCTGGTATAAATTGTACTGCTTATAATAAGCTAAAGCAGATTTGAAATCTTTTTTCAGTTCATAGATCTCGTACAAAATCTTATACGACTCTTTTGTTTTATCACGGAATGAATTTTTCTTTCCGATCTCAATACTTTGAAGAGCCATTTCAATGGCCTTGTCATACTGTTTTAAATCAATGTAAACAAGGGCAAGTCCATTCAGGGTAAAAGTCATTCCATATTCACTTCGCTTGTTAGGTGCAAGTCCTGTAGACAATGAATAGAATTCAATAGCTTTATCGTATTCCTTTTTATAATAATAAATCTCCGCCAGGTTATTGTAGATGTATGACAATCCGTAACCAGCCTGGGGAACTTCCAGTTCACGAAGGAGAGCTGCTTGTATATAATACTGACCGCTGTCATAGTTGCCCATCTTGCCGTAAGACCGCCCGAGGTAATTTAAAATATTAGCTAACTGAGGTGAGTTGATTTTTCTACCTAACGAAAGAGCTTTCGATAGATAGTATTGTGCATCCCTGAAATTCTCAAGACCAGAATAAATATTTCCTAAGGTGGTATAGGAATCCATCAATTCAAGTGTATCGCGCAATCTTTCAGAGATGGGAAGATTTTTCAGGGTAAGGTCTATTGATACAGAGTAGTTACCCAGTCTGCGATGAACCCTGCGTAAAATACTATGCGAACGCTGAATGCCTCTGTCATACTTTAAATTAGTGGCCAGTTCCAAAGCTTCTTCTCCCAGGCTGAGAGACTGCTTCATGTCTTTATTATAATAGAGATCGGCTAACTGATAAAGTATGTCTACCCGTTCAGGGCCTTGTGACACGGCAAGACGTTGCCTGAGACTGTCTATCGTTTGGCCAATTTCCTGCTGCCCAATACCAGGAATGGAGAAGCACAGAATGAGCAAAGCCAGGGCCAGGGGATAGCGCACAACCAAATATAAATGGAAATGAATTTAATTATTCTAAAAGATGCTTTAGTTTTTGAAGTTGTTCAAGGTTTCCCTGTGAAAAAATGTTACTGATCACCCCATGCTTTTCGCGGGTGGTGAGTCTCCAGCTCAGGGAGGCCCGGGCACTATTTTGACGGATGCTGTCCATCGCTTGTAAGATGGGAACATAATTTTCGGTCTGATACTGCAAATCAACCCGATCAATAGGCCCTTTAAACCAGGTCTTCATCAGGCTGATCTGAAGGTCGCTGTTGATATCCTGAAAATTTTCAAAATTATTATAGACCGAACTAATGGGTTGAGTAACGTCATCAACGATCGTCTGGCCGCCCTTTGCGGAAATGGTTCCAAGCTTGGGCGAATCACGAATCGACAGGAAGATGACCCCCGATGTATTTTCAAGAATCCAATCTTTGAAGGCGTATTGAAACCGAAGAGCATCCGATAAACCAAAATTGTCAGAAATACCGGCATCCATAATTTGGATTGGAGGCTCGGTTGGAAGTGTTGTATTGGGTGTTATGTACGGGAAGGTCGCACTCATACGCAGTGCTGAAAGAAAGCGAATATTCTTCCCGCCTTGTTCAGCAAACAAACGGTGAAAATCAACACCGCTATACTTTGTAAAGGAATAACCCGGAAAATTCAGCACGTCAACATTCATGAACGAAACCGGTCGAGAAGCGATATACAATTTGCGCCCATCATTGACGATGGTAGGCGTTAGAATAACCATGGGGATCGTTGCTGAAATTTCGTATTCATTGTAAGCAAGAATAGGTTTATCGAGCAGCCCTTCTGTAATTTGATTCAACTGATCTTCAAAGGTGTAGCTTCTGTCTCGCAAATAGAAGTTGCCGGCATACTCAAACTTGGTGAAGCCTACAAAGAGATCGTTGGCAAGGAGACTGAAGATCAAAGGGTTCAGATTATCAGTAGAAATCCTGTCGCGATGACTGTTTGAATAGGGCTTGACATCTTCTCCAATTTTTTCGCGCAGTTTTAATTCCCGAAAGTAACTGGCACCAATCAATCCGCCCGATGCCCCGGTAATCAGGATACTGTTCTCCATCAACTTGCCTTGTGTAACACTGTCAGCAGTTTGTAGTGCATTGAGCGCCCAAAGAGCAGCACGCTTTCCGCCACCGCTCACACACAAAAAAACCATTTTCGGTTTTTGGTCAGCAGGAAATTTTTTTCTCCAGTTTTGAAGCATCACCAGCGTGCTGTCGCGATCTTGTTCAATCTGGGTGCTATCATTCAACGCTTTCAATGATTCAACTGAATATTCCGAACTTGGTTTTTGGTAATCCAGTCCGAAAGCTTCATACTTCTTAGAGAAGAAATTTTCACCCACTAAAAAATTGACCGTCAGGAAAATGACAAAGCCTGCCGTAGTTGACCATCCACCAAACCAGTATGAAAATGCTCCCGACAACATGATAAAAATTGTAAGGAAGATCATTACACTGGCAGCGGCTGGCAATTGAAAGGAGGGAGAGTCTTTAAAAATCCCCAAAACCAGGACAAGTACAAAAATAAACAGCTCAATGATGACCAGGTTGAAATGATTCTGATCAAAGACTTGCAGGATAGTGGCCTTGTCATAAAAGCTGGTGTCCTCTACTTTCCTGATTCGAAAATTATCAATGTAGTAATCCACCCGGACCTGTTTTTTTCGCACGATTTCAAGTTTCTTCATAGCGCTGGCGCGTGTTACTACTACCTTCTCCTTAATCTTCTCATCAATCTTGCACACCATGTACTTAAAAATATCTTTGTTGGTAATCCAGAAGTAGATGAAGAAGATGATCGTCATGAGGATATATCCGCTGAGCAGCCCTGTGAGGTTCCAGAAAAGTTTTATTCCGGTGGTGTATTGGTTGTTCGTCTGGAAGATTACAATCTCATAAATATAGAGTGCGATAAAGGCCAGCGGAATGATTCCGTTGTTTATCCAGAATTTCGTAAAGGGTTTTGAAAGGGTTCCAACAAACGAAAAGCGATGACCGTCATTGATGTATCCTGTTATTTGGTAAGCGGCAGTAAACCCCGCGGTGGTTAATCCAATAATAAAGAAGCTGGTAAAATTTACTTTGTTCAGATATTCAGGGTCGAGAAAGAGATAGGGTATGCCCAGGTATTTCCCAAAACCACCGGTGATCATGGCAAAAAGAATTATCCAGCATAGCAAGAGTACATGGTTTCGCCTGAAGTTATTGAGCAACAACTGGATAGGGAACGAGTAACGAAATGCAAGAAGAAAATTATAAAGCCCGCTGAACATAGATAGGTTATCTTCTCAATTTAACTAATTTTTGACTATGATTGACTGTGATTAATCTGATTAAGCTGATTGGCATGATTTCTTGCGCTGGACGGAAAAGTTGTATACTGACTTTTTGAATTGAACCTGGGTTTGAAAACAGGGCATCGCTCTTTAATACATCACAGTGGACGGCATGTGGTAGGGAGGGAGCGCGATCCGCGATGACCCAAAAATGAAGATCACTTATGACAGAATTTGTCGGAAGAGTTCAATATACTTGTGATGTATAATCAGCCTAATCAAAGAGCGCGGCCCCTTTAGGGAATAGAAGGGTGCGCGACAATCAGCGAAATCATAAAATCAGCTTAATCACAGTTTAAACAGTTGGTCAAGACATTTTCCATATATCGTTCTTCAGCGGGCTCGGGTAAAACCCGAACACTTGCCAAAGAATATTTGAAACTGGCACTGCAGCATCGCGGCTATTACTTTCAACATATACTTGCCGTAACGTTTACCAATAAGAGCACCCAGGAAATGAAGGATCGGATTCTGGCGTACCTCGATGATTTCGCCAATGGTCGTTCGAATGAATTAGCAGATGAATTAAAAAAAGAACTCCAGCAAGACGACAATACTTTTCAGGAACGCAGCCAGGATGTGCAGCGGGAAATTCTTCATCATTATAGTCAATTTTCAATCAGCACCATTGATGCCTTTTTTCAGAAGGTGATTCGTTCTTTTACCCGCGAGGCGGGTCTGATGGGTGACTATCGTTTGGAAGTAGAGCAAGACCTGGTATTAGAGGAGGTAATTGATGATTTGATTGATGAACTGGGCAGCAACAAAGAATTGACCGAATGGGTAGTTGAGTTTGCGCGCGAAAATCTTGAAAACGAAAGGGCGTGGGATGTCCGGCAAAATCTGCGTGAGTTTGCAGAGCAGATTTTCAAGGAAGAGTTCAAGGTCATCGAAGATGACGTGATCAATGAAACCAACGATCATAATTTCTTCCAAAATCTGAAGAGCAAGCTCTGGCAAACCAAGAATTTATTTCTTGGAAAGGTATCCAAGCCTGCAACAGAAGCGCTACTGATCATAAAGAATACAGGATGGGATATTTCGGAAATCAGTTACGGTAAAGGCTCGGGGCTGATCACGTTCTTTGAGATGTTTGCCAGTGGGAAACAACTCAAAGAATATAAGAACCCGAGCGATCGCATGCGATCCTATTTCTCGGTTCCTGAAAAATGGCCGAGCAAAACCACAACCCGTGCAGCAGAGATCAGACAAACAGCAAAGGAAAAGCTCATTCCTATTCTGAACGAGTTAATTGAAACGTATGATCAATACTATCCGCAAAGTTTAAGTGCTGAACTAGCGCTCAGTAATTTTTATTCCTTCGGATTGATTGCTGACATTTCCAGAAAGCTTAAGGAATACAAAGAGCAAAATAACCTGATGCTGCTGGCAGATGCACCCAAATTTTTGAATGGTGTTATTCAGGAAAGCGATACGCCCTTTATTTATGAGAAGGTTGGTTCATTTTACAGGAATTTCTTGATCGATGAGTTTCAGGACACTTCCGGGTACCAATGGAAAAACTTTTTACCGCTCTTGACCAACAGTCTTGACCAGGGAAACAGAAGTATGGTGGTCGGTGACGTGAAGCAGGCAGTTTACCGTTGGCGTGGAGGTGATTTGAATTTGTTGCAACAAGAAGTGCAACAGCAGATTGGCTTGAATCGCGTGAACATGATTGAGTTGGGCACGAATTACCGGAGCGCATCCGCCATTGTGGACTTTAACAATAAACTGTTTAAAAGTGCTTCCGCTGTAGTGGCTCAAAAGACGAATGGTCAATTACCCTTAGAAGCATTTAAAGATGTAGCTCAAAAGGGCGTAAAGAAAGATGAAGGATTTGTTCAGGTTCAATTTATCCGCGAAGAAATAAAGGATGAACAAACTGGCAAGGTAAGTGTTTGGAAAGAAGAGGCGTTGGCGCAAGTATCTCTTCAATTAGAGGAGTTACAGTCAAAAGGAGTTTCTTTGAGCGATATTGCAATCCTCGTCAGGAAGAATTTTGAAGGCCACGAAATTGCTACTTACCTATTGAACTATGCAGCTTCTGAAAAAGCAAAGCCAGGCTGTAGATATGATGTCATCTCCAATGAATCGTTGCGACTGGATGGCGCAGCGTCTGTCAACGTATTGTTGGGTGCAATGCGATATTTGCAAAACCCTGATGACTCCATTGCACGCGCCCAGCTGGGCTATGAGTTTACGCGCCTGAAGGAACCGAATCGTGAACTCACCGATGTATTCACGGTAGCCAATCAGGTATTTTTTGAAAGTAACCTTCCTTTGGCATTTGCCAAATCGAAAGCATGGTTAAAGAAGCTCCCGTTATTTGAATTAACCGAAACGTTGATTGAGATCTTTAAAATTGGTGATGAAAAAGGCGAGCTCGCATACCTGCAGGCTTTTCAGGATCTCGTGCTTGAGTTTTACAGTCGCGAACGAAATGATTTAGGAGCCTTTTTGGAATGGTGGGAAATTAATAAGTATAAAAAATCACTACAGGTTTCGGGAGAGGTAGATGCAGTGCAGATTGTAACCGTTCATAAATCGAAAGGTTTGCAATTTAAATACGTGTTGATCCCTTTTTGTTCATGGAGCCTGGATCACGAATTTTCCAAGGAGCCATTGCTCTGGGTTAAATCAGAAAAGAATCCATTTAAAGAATCTGGATTTATCCCGATCAAATATTCCGGTAAAGTTGAAGAAAGTTATTTCAGCGAATTCTACCGCGAAGAATTCATACGTGCCTATCTCGACAATTTGAATTTATTGTATGTGGCCTGTACTCGGGCTGAGCAAGGGTTGTTTATCACAGCGCCTCATCCGAAAAACCGAAATCAGCGCGAATCTGTATCCAAATTGATTTTTGAAAGTATTATTGCGGATATTGAATTACAGAAAAATTGGAAGGAAAGTGAGTTGCAATGGAAGGCCGGTGAATTAAAACCAGTGAAAGAAGAGAAGGAAGAAAATAATTCTTCACTCGAGCTGAATCATTATCCAGCTTCCCGCTGGCGCGATAAATTAATCATCAAGCGGTCACCCGGTTCGTTTTTTGAAACCCCCGAAGAAGTAAGTCTGGAGAAAATCCGTTATGGACTCCACATGCATGCTGTGCTAAGCAGAGTTCACTATGCGGATGAGATTTTGGAAGCTATGAAGACAATTATAGCGGAAGGTCTTATTACAGAATCAGAACAAGAACCGCTTTTAAAGCAATTGAGAATATTGTTTGGCCAACCTCAAATCAAAGATTGGTTTTCCAATGCATGGCAGGTAAAAACGGAAGTGCCAATCCTTTTGCCAGGAGGAGATGAAAGTCGCATCGACCGGCTGATGGTAAAGGATAAAAAAGCAATCGTTGTCGACTTTAAAACCGGTGAACGGAACAGGCAAGATCAACAGCAGGTTCTCGATTATATGGCCATTTTGCGGCAAATGAATTTTACGGAAGTGGAAGGCTATATTCTTTATTTGAGAGATATGGAAGTAGTTAACGTTGCAGGGGCGAAGGTAAAAGCACTTTCGAAACGAAAAGGAGATAAAGATCAATTAGGGCTGGGGTTTTAGCCCCATCCTCGGTCCTTCCCCATCCCGATACATATCGGGAGGGGAAGGAGGAAGAGACAGAGTTATGAAGAGTTAAAATTGGAGACGAATATATAAAATGAGTGATTATCCATTTTTTCATGATGCGACTCCTCGATCGTTCGAGAGAGCGAGGTTGTTGCGGCTGAACGTTACTTCTGCGGAGAAGGAATTATGGAGACACATTCGGAAGAAGCAATTGGATGGATTGAGGTTTAGGAGGCAGCACCCGGTCGATCAATTTATTTTAGATTTTTATTGTCATGAAGCTCTACTTGCGATTGAAGTAGACGGCCCGATACATCAACAACGCGAACAGAAGATGTACGATCAGGAAAGAGAAATAATAATCGAAGGATTCGGAATTAAAATTATCAGATTTAAAAATGAGGATGTATTTACCTCGTTGCCCGATGTGCTGAATAAAATTAAGATGGAAGCATCTAATCGATTACAACTACTAAGGTCCTCCCCTCCCGATAGCTATCGGGATGGGGAGGATTTAAGTGGGGTAGAACCTGCTCTGAATCCATGAAACCATTCTTACAAATACTCGCAGAAAAACTTTACAAGGAACATCCACAACTGGATGAACTGACCCTCGTATTTCCAAACCGAAGGGCAGCATTATATTTCCGAAAATACCTGACGCAACTCCTGAGCAAGCCAGCCTTTGCACCCAGGCTTCTTACCATCGAAGAATTTATTGGCGGCTTTTCTTCATTACAAGTCCCTGATAAACTTGAACTGGTTCATCGCCTGTATAAGTCATATTACAAAGTCCACAATTCAAAATCACAACTACTAAAGTCCTCCCCAGGTGGGGAGGATTTAGGAGGGGCAAAACCCGCAGGCTTTTCCTCACCCGCAGCAAAGTCCTCCCCAAGTGAAGAGGATTTAGGTGGGGTAGAACCCTTCGACCAATTCTACTTCTGGGGCGACATGCTTGTGCGCGACTTTGATGAAGTCGACAAATACATGGTGAATGCCGATTTACTGTTCAAAGACCTGAGCAATCAAAAAGAACTTGACTCAAGTTTTGATTTTCTCACCGATGAGCAGCGTGAGTTTCTCCATAACTTCTGGGGCGACTTTGACGATCGCGAAGGAAAGAGTAAGAAGAATTTTCTGCGTATCTGGCAACGCTTACCTGAAGTCTATCAATCGTTTAAAAAACAACTTCTCAGTGAAGGTCTTGGATACGAAGGACTTTTGCACCGCGAGGTTGCAGAAAAACTTGCTGTTGGTGAATTGAAGCCTGCCATTTCACCAACGTGGTTTGTGGGGTTTAACGCGTTTACCCTGGCGGAGGAAAAAATTATTTCATGGTTTGTCGAACACGCGAAAGCTGAGGTTTATTGGGATTTAGATGCTTATTACCTGAACAATGAAACCCAGGAGGCCGGTGAGTTCTTCAGGCAATACCAAAATCATAAAATTTTCGGAAAAACTTTCCCAGTAGATATTCCCGCAAATTTTCAATTACCGAAGTCAGTGAAAGTTCTGGGCGCAGCACACCCGGTGGGGCAGGCCAAACTAATGGGTCAACTATTAAGTGAAGAAATCGAAAAAGGTATTAAACCTGAAGAAACCCTCATTGTTTTGCCTGATGAAAAACTAATGTTGCCGGTGTTGCACGGTATTCCACCAGGCGTTGATAAGCTCAATGTCACCATGGGTTATCCGCTTAGCAATACACCCATGTTTAACCTGATCGAGTTGCTGGTGGAACTCCAGTCAAACAGAAAAGGTGATACCTATAATCACCGGCAAGTGTTAGCGTTACTCGGACATTCTTATGTGGTTGCACCTAATCCTGCCGCAGCAAACGAAAAACGCAAACACATCCAGCAGGATAATATGGTATCCGTTTTGGGAACGATGCTGCGAACTGATCATGTATTGCATAAGCAGATTTTTTGCGAAGTAACTGAAAAGAGTATTCTCGATTACATCCGTCAGGTGATTCAACTGATCGCTTCACTGGACAGTATTGACTCACTCGACAAAGAGTATGCACTTTACTTTTTGAAATTCCTGAATAGGATGGAAGACGTGCTTGGCACTGAGTATAGTAATCTGAGGGCTTTCCTGCGATTGTTCCGACAACTTGTGAAATCGCAAAAGATTCCCTTCACCGGGGAGCCATTGAAAGGCTTGCAGGTAATGGGTGTACTCGAAACTCGTAATCTTGATTTTAAAAACGTATTTATTCTATCACTCAACGAAGGCGCGTTACCTTCGGGTGGAGGCAAAGGTTCATACATTCCTTATAATATCAGAAGAGCCTATCAGTTACCAACCGTTGAGCACCAGGATGCGATCTATGCATATTTGTTTTATAGAGTATTGCAGCGTGCCGAGAATGTTTTCCTCTTTTATAATTCTGAAACTGATGTGCTGGGCCAGGGCGAAATGAGTCGCTATTTGCAACAGTTGCTATATGAAAGCGGGCTAAAAGTTGAACGAAAGGTATTGCATAACCCGATTCAACCATTGACCGTCAAGCCGATCACGATTACAAAAAATCCTGACATCCTCGATAAGTTAAGCCTGTTGAATGAAGGCAATGTTTACTTTAAAGGGATTTCTCCATCGGCCTTAAACTCTTATATCGAATGTCGCTTGAAATTTTATTTCAGGTACATCGCAAAAATTAAAGAACCAAACGAAGTAGAAGAAGACATTGATGCCCGTGTAATGGGAAATTTCCTGCACGAGGTGATGGAGGCTTTTTACAAACGCATTCGGGAAAAGAAGAAAAGTAAAACGGTTGATTTCAGTGATTTCGATCAAGCCGAAAAACTGATTGACCGGATTATCGAAGAAGTATTCATTGCCCAATACAACCTGGAGCCGGGTAAAAAAGTTGAGTTTGAAGGCCAGCGGCTGGTAGTACGTGAGGTGGTGAAGAGGTTCGCTATGCGGATCGTATCACTCGATAAAGAATATGCACCGTTCACCATGGAAGCCATTGAACAGGGTGGCTTACTCTACCGAATTAAAATTAATCAGTCACCTGGCTATGCTGTCATCGGTGGCAAGATTGACCGTGTAGATCGGAAAAATAACCTCATCCGTATCATCGACTATAAAACCGGAAAAGATAAACTGGATTTTGAAAGTGTTCCTTCACTCTTTCAGCGGGAAGAGAGACGCAACAAAGCGGCTTTCCAAACATTGCTTTATGCGTTACTGTACAAACCAGCTTCTTCAGGGAATGATGCAAGACTGGTACCAGGTCTCATTAATCGAATGAACCTCTTTGAAGATGCCTTCCAGTTCGGCTTCACCATGAACAGGGCCTACATCAACGATGTGCGACCACTATTGCCTGAATTTGAGGAACACCTTCGCGCGTTGCTGGAAGAAATTTTTAACCCTGAAGAGAAATTCGATCAGACCAACATTGTAGAGTCCTGCCGAATCTGTCCGTATCAAAATATCTGCTATCGGTAGTAGGGTAGGCAGGCCGACCATCCAGCCAGCGTCATCGCGGACGGCAGGGACGTCAGTGATCCTCGATCCCAGGACTACAACGAGCCGAACGTTCCTCAACGCAAGGATCCGCAACAGCTTTAGGAGAGGCGACTAATAAGTTTTATCTTGAAGTAGAATTAAAAAAGCATGAAAGGCAAAATTATTCTTGGAGCTGTTCTTGTAGCGGTAGCTGCATTGGCTGTTATTGGATACAGCGTGGTGCAAAAAATCAATAGCGTGACCCAGGCATTTGATACTATTCAATACAATAAAGAAAGCTACGATCTTATGATAAGCTACTTCAAGGCCGACTCTGCATTTCAGAAGCAGTTACACGAGGAAATCACAGCAGGCGACAGCTCTGCGATACAAATGGGCAAACTCCTTGTTACTCCCTATGAACAACGGTATGAGTCGGGAGTAGACGAAGAAGATATTAAGGCGTTGATGTTTGCCTATACCATTTCAACTAAAGTCTTGGGGAAATTCAAGAAACTTGATGATGACTTGAAAGCATTGGAAGATTCACTCGCGCCAAAGAACGTATCTGATTCTATGATAAAGCAACAATTGGATTCATTGCGAAAATTAGCTGGAGAGAGAAAACCAGGCAATTGACCCCATCCGGGTATCAGAAAGTTTGCTACAATAAGGCGCAGTCATCGCGGACAGCAAGCGGGTGGGACGTGCGGTGATCCGCGATCTCAGACTACAGCGAGCCGAACGTTCCTCTGCGTCTTCTGCGATCTTCGCGACTCTGCAGTGAAACCCCGATGGCTATCGGGATTAGCGCAAAGGAAAGCCACGCAAAGTTTCGCGAAGGTTAGCCCTTCCACTCCACACTCACCACACCAACTTTTTCTGTTTTTCCCCTGAGTAAAATCATACCCAGACTTTCTGTTTTCATCTGGGGATGTGGTCCGATTTTCCCTATCACATACTCGGAAATCAAAAAATCTTTGTTGTGCTCATTACACACACTTTGAATTCTGGCTGCCGTATTCAGCGTGTCGCCATGATAGGCGATGTCACGCTTCACCTGGCCAATTTCAACGGCTGTTACTTTGCCGCTGTGGACACCCGCCTTAAACGCAGGAACTATTCCATAATTCTTCCTGTAGTATTCAGCCCTGTTTTGAAATTGCTTTTTACAGGCAAAGTAAAACCGTACGCAATGATGGTGCTGAAAACCTTCGCTCTCCGGCCACATCACTACAATTTCATCTCCCACATATTGGTAAACCTGTGCCTGATGAGGAAAAAGTACTTCATTGATATCGGCAAAGCAGTCTCTGATAAAGGCACTGTATTGCAAATGGCCTAACTTCTCTGCAATGTTAGTTGATGATTTTAAATCCATGAACATGAAAATTCTTTCATCTTCTTTTGGATTGCGGTATTGCCCCAACAGCAATGGAATCAATACACCGGGGCCATATTTTTTATTGACCTGGTTGATGAAGCTGATGATGAGCGTTACAAAAGAATAATACATCATCAACAGCCAGAAGATCACATTCCACGATTCGTCCTTGTCGATGACAGCATCGGGAGGAAGTGTGGGTGCAATCAGCAAGTCGAAGAAGACGTAGCGCAGCAAGAGCAACAGGAGAATGAGAACACCCAAGGAGGTGGCAGCTTTCAATACAATGATTTTTCCGAGTGCCAGCTTGCTGAATACGCGTTGATCGAGGTAATAACTAATCAAGCCAATAATGATTCCGTAGGAAATACCCAACACGATGGCCATGGGCAGCATGTGTAAATAATCTCCGGCCACCGATACGTTGAACGTTTGCCCGATCACGATGGCCGTGAGGTGCATGATGCTTACCAATAACACGTTGGCAATGATCCAAAAATTTACCTGAGTGCCGAGGTACGTGAGCAGCGGGAACCGTGCTGTGTAGGTTATTGCGCGTGTGGTGTAGTCGGGTCGTTTAGCCATGCTCCAATATCGTACTTATAATTTTCTTATTATACCTCAGCGTCCTACTTTGCGTCTCTGCGCCTCTGCGGTAAAAAATTTAAACCGCAAAGTCGCAAAGACGCAGAAGCTTTTACTCCAACAGATTTAGCCAGCAGCGTGAGCGCGCCCCGCTTGTTCCAGCACCTCGGTGGGGGCGTAGCCAAAATGTTTTTTGAAAGCAAACGAAAAGTGCGACAGGTTTTCAAAGCCGGTCTCGAGGTACACTTCCACCGGTTTTCTTTTTTTCTGAATCAGCTGATAATGCGCCAACTCCAATCGCTTTTGTGTAAGCCATACTTGCGGTGTGGTATTGAAAGCTTTTTTGAAGTCGCGCTTGAACGTGGTCAGGCTGCGGCCTGTCAGGTAACCGAATTTATCGAGCGGCATGTTGAACATAAAGTTCTTTTCCATGTAGGCCGCCAAATCGATTTTGCCCGGCTCCTGAAAGTTTGCCAGCACGTTGTCAATGTCGGGGTCGATGGTTCGGAGGATGGTGATGGCTTCCGTAATTTTTAAGTTGGCAATTGTTTCAGGAAACGGATCCGTGACATCGAAATATGGAATCAGTGAAGCGAGACAACTTTCCAACAGCGGGTGATTATTGAATAACCTGATTTTTTGTGTTGGAGAAATGATTGGCTTTACACTGAGGTTGGCATAAAACGGTTTCAATCGAGCTGGAGTTAAATGCATCACAACTGTTTTGTGAGGCAGACCGTCTACCGGGTAGTTTATAATAGTCGCCAATTGATTTCTCGGAATCAGAAAAATATCACCTTTCTTAAACGTGTAGGTTGCCTCTGCCTGCACAATTCTTGTTTCGCCTGAAATAAACCACACCAGCATATGCTGATCAAACATGATTTCTGATTTGAACAGCTCATCTTCGTAGCAAGACAACTTGATGTCTTCTGTAATATATTTAGCCTGGTATTCCATTGAACGATGTATAAAAATAGAAAGTATAACCTGCTTATCCCTTTCTTGACCGCTATTAATTAGCGTTGAACGTAATACCTGTCATTTTCTCGCTCAGCTTCCATAATTGTTGCGCATTTGTTTCATCAAGGGAATATGGTTTTACGCCACCTGTTGATGAATTAATTGCCAACGCTGCAATATCTGCATCTTCACAGTAAACACCTCCAATATCATTAAGCAGCGGACTAGTAGCACACCACACGGTTGTAGCTGCACCTTGAGGAATTGTTTTTAGTGATGCTGCTACTTCGGGTAAAATATTTCCCTTCGCATCGCAGAAACCCATTTGCATAAATAATTCGATCGATGCTTCCCGTGCCAGCTCTGTTCCGCCAATCGAGCCCGGATGAAGCGAGTACGCCCGTATGTTTGATTCTTTGCCCCGGTTGTCCAGCTCCAATGCAAATAAATTGGAAGCCGTTTTTGACTGGCCATATCCCTGTAAGGTTTCATACGCGCGGTTGAGAAAATGAGGATCATCGAAATTGAATGGAGCAAACTGATGACCATGCGATGATACGTTCACTACGCGCGCACCGTTAGCTTTTTTAAGCGCAGGCCATAATCGTGCAGTGAGTTGAAATTGTGCCAGGTAATTGGTTGCCAGTTGCGATTCGAAACCACGACTGTCTCTGCGAAGTGGTACCCACATAATTCCAGCATTGTTGATTAGCAGGTGAAGCGGTCTGCCCGATGCTAAGAATAATTGTGCAAAGGCATCGATCGATACGGGGCTCATTAAATCCATCGCTGCTAACTCAACGTTGCGGATGCCGTGAAGGTTTTTCTTCGCTTTTTCAAGATCGCGTGCAGGTACGATGACCGTTGCTCCTGCAGCCGCGAGTACTTTGGTTGTTTCAAGACCGATGCCGGTATTACCACCTGTTACGATGGCGATTTTTCCCGTGAGGTCAATTCCCTGAATAACGTCAGCAGCTGTTGATGTTCTGTTAAACCCCGAACCGATTGGTTGCTGCAATTTTCCATTGTAGTTGTTGATTTCTGTTGCTGTTTTCATAATGGCTTTCTGTTTTTGTCTGATACAAAAGTAGAAGCCATGCAGAAGGCCAACTTTGTTTAAAAGGCCGAAGATGCTTTGTTTAGAAGGCCAATGCTCATTTGAGTACTGCACGGTTAAGTATTACCGCAGTCCGCTAAGTAAATACACGCAGAGTTTCGCAAAGGTTATTCGAGATAATTGCATGAAAACCGATAAGCGGGAACGAGCCTTCGCTTGATGGGACAGTCCAGGATCAATAACTATAATCCTGCCCCCAACTCTCACTCCCCCAACGAGCGCCACTGTCGCTATTGCCGTTACTACGATTGTTCCCAGAATTTCCACGCCCACCAGTCCTATTTGGACGTGCAC
>DASTYM010000022.1:0-4111 GCA_035764995.1 Cyclobacteriaceae bacterium
TAAAATCAAATGATCATATTTTGGTGAGACAGTTAGGTGGGTATGGTCGAATCGATGAAAAAATCCTCCTGCCAGACAAGACCACAAATCCATTTGTGATTAATTCAGTTAAAATTTTTGGCAAGGAAATATATCCGGAAGGAGAGAACCACGATCACATTGTGCTACCGCATGACCAAAACTCATTTTCCGTTGATTTTACTGTTATTGATTTCTTGAACAGCAGCAAAATTAGATACTCTTATAAATTAGAAGGATCAGAAGGTAAGGAATGGACAAATCCTTCCGGCAGTAGGTTTACAGAGTTTACGAACCTGCCTGGTGGAGATTATATTTTCAAATTAAAAGCATCCAATCAGGAGGGAAACTGGAGTCCGGAAAAGAATCTCCTTTTTATCCACATAGAGACTCCATTTTGGAAAACAACGTGGTTTTTTACCCTTATAGTTCTCGCC
This sequence comes from Cyclobacteriaceae bacterium, assembly GCA_035764995.1. Taxonomy (GTDB): domain Bacteria; phylum Bacteroidota; class Bacteroidia; order Cytophagales; family Cyclobacteriaceae; genus UBA2336. Next base: position 456 of record DASTYM010000022.1, read on the forward strand.
TGCCTCACGATGGTAATGCTCCTGTATTTTTATCAGGCACATAGGAACAAACGAATATCACAACTTCAGCTTCAAGCGTTACACACCCAAATGCGCCCGCATTTTATTTTTAATTGCTTGAGTGCCATTAACAGCCACATCATAAAATTTGAAACGGTGAAAGCGTCTGAATTTCTGGGCCAGTTTTCCCGACTAATGCGAGGAATATTGGAAAATTCAACTGAATCGTGGATTACGCTCGAACAGGAGATGGAGACCTTAAGGCTGTATCTGGTTATGGAGACTCTTCGCTTTGAGGATAAGTTTTCTTATAAGATTGAAGTTGAAGAAGGCGTCATTCCCGCTAAAACACTTATCCCATCCATGATTTTACAACCCTATGTTGAAAACGCAATAGGTCATGGACTTTTGCATAAGGAGCATGGCCTGGGTATCATAAATATAAAATTTTTAAAAGGAGAAGGTAATTTAAAATGCATCATTGAAGACAATGGCATTGGTCGTGAACGCTCTAAACAGATAAAACAACGATCCCAAATCACACATAAGTCACTCGGCCTGCAAATCACTTCAGAGAGATTGCAGCTTCTTCAAGGGAACGCCAAAGCTGATATCCAGGATTTGAAAAACGAATTTGGCGAACCTACAGGCACACGCATAATAGTGATGCTGATGACGAAAAAGATCGAAGAAAAAGTATTGGATAATCTAAATTGATCTACCCCACTTTGGGTGTAACTGTACAAGGACTCGACAGACCTGAAGCACCTTAAGGGAGAGATACTAAACTCAACTACTACTCCAAATTGTCCATTTACTAATGTAATATGCCAATCTATAATGATTTTGAAACTATGAGGTAGTCAACAGCTACATTCCTGTTGTCGTAGCGTAACCTTTAGTCTTATGGAAATATTCCTAAAACCTGAAACGTGGCTGGCGTTGCTAACCCTTTGCTTTTTTGAAATTGTACTTGGCATAGACAACATTATTTTTATTTCCATAGCGGCCAATCGACTTCCGGCAGCGCAGCAAATGAAAGCAAGACGAATTGGCTTAAGTATTGCCTTAGTAGCTCGCGTTTGGTTCTTATTGGGGATTACCTGGGTTATTAGCTTTTCAGAACCACTGTTTACAATTCCTTCAAATATTTTATCAAACGGGATCAGCATCAGTGGCCGGGATATTGTTCTCGGTCTGGGTGGGCTTTTTCTGATCGGAAAAAGTGCATCGGAAATTGGTAAAATGGATGAAGCTGCTAAAAAGGGAGAGCAAAGAGTCTTTTCAAAATTCTATCAAACCATTCTGCAAATCATACTTCTTGATATCGTTTTTTCATTCGATTCCATGCTTACTGCAGTTGGAATTGCAGATCAGGTTGCCATCATGATCATCGCCATGGTAGTTTCCATATTTATTATGATGATCTTCTCACAAACAATCAGTGAATTTATTAAACGCCATCCGTCCATGGAGATGCTGGCAGTTGGATTTCTCTTATTGGTTGGTTTTCTGCTCTTCCTGGAGGGTGTGCACTTCATCATTCCAAAAGGGTATGTATACTTTGCCGTGGGTTTTGCTCTCTTGATTGAGATAACAAAAATGAGAAGCACCAAAAGCCATGCTGACCAGACCCAGACTCAAAATGAGCAAATAAGCCAGATTAAAACTGAAAGACTGGTGGAATTGAATGGAAAATCAAAAACGTTAATCGGAGAGCTTTAACAATGCCTACTATAATTACCCGAATCGGAAGGCCTGAAAGTCAGGATAAGAAAATCAATATTAGAATTAGGCCAATAGTCATTTTAGTTGTACTGTGTTTTATTTTTGTATTCAACTGTATTGTTATTTATAGCTATGAGCACGGACTGGAAAGAACTCATTTTAATGTTCTGATTTATATGTACCTGAATTTTTGGGTTACATTTTTCTTGCTGGCTTACCAGGTAAAAAGAATTACTCGCAGCATAGTCGCTGCTAGGAAAAAGGTCATGTCATAACTTGGTTAACAGCCCGTTCGAGGTCTGATTCTTGTCAATTAATAAGAGTATAAGCAGTTCACTAGCCAATACATGCCAGTTTCTAAGTAAGGAACCCACTGTTTCCCTTAAAAATTATCTTCGTGATAAACTCAACCTGCAATGAGAGTCTCATTCATTCTCACACTGATGGTGTTATTATTCAATTGCTCCTTATCTGGCGCGCAATGCAACGCTGAAGAATTAAATAGTCAATGCGTTCCTCAACTAGCCAATGGTTTCAATTATATAAAAAGTTATAAAATAGATGGTATAGGCGGTACAAAAGCGAAAATTGAATACAGTTATGTATTTTGTAAAGATACACAGTACATGATCAATATTTGTACTCCTGAAAAAAATACCAATGGAATTATTGTTAGCTTGTATGACTCCAAACGAAACAAGGTAGCTAGCAGTAAAGTCGATAATAAGTTTATATCTCGATTAGCCTACCAGTGTAATTCATCCGGTATTTATTATATCCAATACACTTTTGATGGCGCCTCAACTTATTGCGGAGGAAGTGCACTCGCCTTTAAAAGAAACTAGAAATCTGTTGGATTAATGAAGGCCAACCAAATCTATACGATTGAAAGCCTTACTAATTACCGGTTTCACATTTTAGTTAGAATGTATATTCATAATTGCGCGTTCTCTGGTGACCTGATTTTGCTGCAGACTAATCAGATGTGCTGATTACTAATATATTCTTTGCCATTAATAACAAAGATGCTTATAGCAAGTCTTTTCACCCACATTTACGTAATCAATTAATGTGGCTAAGCCTTTTAGCACATAAACTTAATAACTACCTAACTTAAAAATAATGACACCGAAACAAATTGAATTGGTTGAAAACTCATGGGACGCAGTATTGCTCAATACAAAAGATGCGGGAATGATTTTTTATTCCAGGCTTTTTGATATCGCTCCTGAATTAAAGCCATTGTTTAAGGAAAGCCCTGAAGCACAAGCTCAAAAACTTGTATCGCTCATTACGTTTGCTGTACATAAGTTAAACACCCTGGACGAAATAGTGAATGATGTTAAATCATTAGGGAAGCGCCACAAAAAATATAATGTGAAACCTGAACACTATGGAGTAGTGGCTGAAGCATTATTGTGGACTCTTGAAAAGGCCCTCCAGGAAAAATGGAATAAAGAAATGAAAGATGCATGGGTAACTGTGTATACAATACTTTCATCAACAATGATTGCAGCTGCCCAGGAAGCCTAGGTCTAAATAATATAATAATAGATATGGGAATGGTCTCTAAATTAAGTTTCAAATTAAATCGCCTAAAGTGTCTTTTAAATTCAGAACACCAGGGGGATGAAATTTATGTTAGATACAAGGGACAAAAAATTTGGCCAGAAAATAAAAAATGGCACCGCATTACAGAAGGAGACGAGGTGATTTTGAATGTGAAGCAAGCCGTTGGAAATATTGGCGATAAAGTTGAACTCGAACTTTGGGAATGCGATTTCTTAAGCCAAAGTAAGTTGGGCAATTTTATTTTTTTACCTGATTCACCTGGTGGACCATTTACAGTTGATATGCTTACTAAAAATGGTAAGGCCAAATATTCGCTGATTTGGGAAGTAATTGAATAGAAAGCACTCTATTTGGGT